>NZ_JACJEY010000033.1:0-49010 GCF_014164295.1 Pseudoalteromonas sp. SG43-7 | reverse complement strand
GAAAAGCTGCAAAACAGGACGCATTAATAAAGGTAAGCTGCTACCTCTCCAAATAAGCCACTTAAACACCTGTCATACCTTCCAAAACGCCCATTAAAGCAACAGCAAATCCTCTTTTTATATTTCACGTAAAATCGAAGTAACCAATTGAATCAAAATAGGAACTCGGCTATGGTTAATACATCAATAAAAATAAATTAAAAACGAGTTATTCTACAGCCTCGTTAGCAGCCAAGTGGATAAAACTTTAGGAATTCAATTATTTTAGAACCGACAATCAGCACCTATTATGTCAGCAACATAGAAGGGCTAAACTCAGACCCCCTGTTTCTGGTTGGTTATATAATCGCCTCTGTAATTTTGTTTGTCGCGTTAAAATATACTCCTTTTATAAGTGCAATATCACAAGTCACAAAAGTTAAAGGCAAATACATCTTCCTATTTATTTCTCTGGTATTTGCGTTTGGATTAATATCCACTTCTCTCAATTACATCGATTTATATACTGTTAAACTCGCTGTAGAAAATAATGAAGTTCAAAAAATTAAGGGTTGTATTGCTAATTATGAAGTCAACCAAAGTAATAGCCGTTCAGAGTCATTTTCTATTTCAGGTATTGCGTTTAAGTACAATGATTATGGCACTGAGAAGTATTTTTTTGCTAATAGGCAACACGATAGCTTTATAAAAAATGGTCGTTGTGTTGTTATTGCATTCATACCAAGCAGTTCAAATAACATTATAAAAATCGATAAGGTTTAAATATGCAGTTGGCTGCTAACAAACCAATCAATCCGACCTCAACTCGCTGTGCTCATTTCGTCGGCTTATCGGGGCGTTATATGCCAATAAGGAGAATTATGCTAAACCGCATTCTTGATAAAATAGCAATTCTCAGAGAGCATGAGGTTTACTATCAGCAGGTGCATGGTGTTAAGTACATTATGAAAGGGCTTGATTATCATTTTAAAAATTACATGCATCTGCTATC
Source organism: Pseudoalteromonas sp. SG43-7 (assembly GCF_014164295.1). Classification (NCBI taxonomy): domain Bacteria; kingdom Pseudomonadati; phylum Pseudomonadota; class Gammaproteobacteria; order Alteromonadales; family Pseudoalteromonadaceae; genus Pseudoalteromonas; species Pseudoalteromonas sp. SG43-7. The sequence goes on along the minus strand of NZ_JACJEY010000033.1, from coordinate 48,019 downwards.
AGAGGATGACGATATTCATTGGTTTCATGAGGTTGTTGCCTACCTAAACCGAATAGGCCAAATCTATTATTTCTTAAAATCAGATTTTATTGCTGCTCAAGATTCTGAGGTTCCTGCATTAAAGAGGGTGATTCCTTTCCGAATGAAGTACTCTGCCCACAGAAGTATTGATGCACCACGAAGAGATGATCTCCCACTCATGATGGATATTTCTATCCCAAACATGTATTACACAAAGCCAAGTGTAATAAATCCAGATGTTAACTCGAAAGCTATTGCCCTTCCTAAGCAAAATAGTGATGGCGAAAGAGAACCTTATGCCTTATTCATAGATGATGAGCATCGTAGTATCCTCACTGAAATAGACTCTGCTTTACTGAGGAAAATATCTGAACTTGGCATATAACACATATGAGCCTAAACTCTGTCAATAGGCACTAGTATTTTTTTGACCGTTTTTATACAGTGAGGGTCAATTCTAAATCAATAAACAAATTCGTTTACTTCGTCTGTCGATGTGGCTGTTAAGCAAGTAGCTTACGGCAGATATCAACGATGCGATTAAGTGGCTAAAACAACATCATAAATTATATATGATAGATACCAAAAAAATCGCGGTGTTAGGGGCGTCTTCTGGTGCTCATATGGCCACGTTATTCGGGGCCATGAGTACCAATCACGATACAAAATCGCCTTACGAAGCAGTGCAAGCAATCGTGAACATTGACGGCGTGGCTGATTTAACCTCAACAGCGGCTAGGATGTTTGAAGATAAACCTGGAAAGATTTCTTATGCAGCGCTTTGGTTAGGTGGGCGTTATGCACAAGAGCCAAAACGTTGGCATGCGGTTTCGCCGGTAGAATATTTAAGTAAACATACTCCACCAACATTATTTATTAACTCTTCCCATGACCGTTTTCATGTTGGCAGAGATGCTTTTGTAGCGCAGCTAATTAAAAACAACGTCCATCAACAAGTACATACCATACCCGATACTCCGCACACCTTTTGGCTATTTCACCCTTGGGTAGACGAAATGCGCAGCGTACTTGCGTCGTTTCTAAATAAGGTTTTGGTAGAGGAAAACCCTCGCTAACGCCTCCATTGAGGCATTTAGTAATAGAGAAGTTTTTGACAGAGTTGTTGAAATATATACTTAAGAGCGAGCCGTTAAAGCAAATACAGCAAGATGTATCCGCAGTGGAACTTGTTCAATATAGACAATAAAACTGGCAATATTTCATCGGCTAAGGTTGAAAAAACGTAGTATTCTTCATCCAAATAAAAGCCGTGCTTGATTTAACAAGCACGGCTTTTATTTTTTGACCAGCTGACAGCTGTTAGTGAAGAATACGTGCTCTGATCGTGCCTTCTACTGCACTTAGTTCTTTTAGTGCAATTTCAGAGTGGTCGGTATCTACGTCTATTACTACGTAACCAATCGCTTCGTCTGTTTGCAAGTATTGCGCGGCGATGTTGATGCCGTGCTGGGCAAACGCTTGGTTAATTTGGGTTAACACACCTGGGCGGTTGTGGTGTACGTGTAATAAACGGCTACGGTTAGCAAGCTCTGGCAGTGATACTTCAGGGAAATTAACAGCAGTAATAGTTGAGCCGTTATCTGAGTATTTTGCTAGTTTACCCGCTACTTCAATACCAATGTTTTCTTGCGCTTCTTGAGTTGAACCACCAATGTGTGGTGTTAAAATTACGTTGTCGAATTCGCGTAGTGGCGATACAAATTCTTCATCGTTTGATTTTGGCTCAACTGGGAATACGTCGATGGCAGCGCCGCTGATTTTTTTATCACGAAGTGCTTCTGCTAGGGCGTCAATATCAACTACAGTGCCGCGTGAGGCGTTGATCAAAATTGAACCTTGCTTCATCACTGAAATTTCCGCGCTACCAATCAGGTTTTTAGTCTGCGGTGTTTCAGGTACGTGTAAGCTAATAACATCAGCGCGTTGCAGTAGCTGCGTTAGGTTATGTACTTGTGTGGCATTACCTAGGGTTAGCTTGTCTTCAATATCGTAAAATTCAACGTTCATACCGATATTTTCAGCCATGATACCTAGCTGCGTACCAATGTGGCCATAACCAATAATACCTAGAGTTTTACCACGGGCTTCAAATGAGCCATTGGCGGTTTTTAACCAGCCGCCACGGTGGGCAATGGCATTACGCTCTGGAATACCACGGAACAATAGTAAAATTTCACCAAGTACTAACTCAGCAACAGAGCGGGTATTAGAAAACGGTGCGTTGAATACTGCAATACCGCGCTTGCGTGCGGCACTTAAATCAACTTGGTTAGTGCCGATACAAAAACAACCAACGGCAACCAGTTTTTCTGCCGCTTCAAGTACAGCTTCAGAAATATGAGTACGAGAACGAAGGCCTACAAAATGCACATCTTTAATGCGCTCAATTAGTTCGTCCTCAGGCAATGAGGTTTTTACATAATCGATATTGCTGTAGCCGTTACGTTTTAGCGTTTCTACAGCGCTTTGATGTACACCTTCAAGCAAAAGAATTTTAATTTTGTCTTTTGCTAACGATACCTTACTCATATCCTCATCCTATTTATCTAATTTGCGGCCCATTTTTGGTACCGATAATCACTTTATCTGCGCCACGGTGGGCAAATAACCCGTTGGTTACTACGCCAACAATTTGGTTAATTGTCAGCTCTAAATCTTTTGCTTGGCTGATCGACAAGTTATGTACGTCTAAAATAACGTTACCATTATCTGTTACCACGCCATGGCGATAAACTGGATCGCCGCCTAGTTTAAGCAATTCACGAGCAACATAACTGCGTGCCATTGGAATAACTTCTACCGGCAGTGGAAATTCACCCAAGGTGTCCACTATTTTTGTTTCATCAACAATACATACAAATTGTTTTGCTACAGCTGCGACTATTTTTTCGCGGGTTAGTGCTGCGCCACCGCCTTTGATCATTTCGTTCAGCGCATTTATTTCATCTGCGCCATCAACGTACACGTCAAGGGCATCAACATCATTGAGTTCAAATACTTCAAGACCGAGTGCTTTTAGTTTTTCGGTTGAAGCGTCAGAACTTGATACCACACCGCGTATGGTGTCTTTTACTGAGCCTAATGCATCAATAAAATGGTTTACAGTTGAGCCTGTGCCAACACCCACAATGGTGTCTTTTTTTACAAATTCGAGTGCAGCCCAAGCAGCTGCTTTTTTTAATTCATCTTGTGTCATGATTATGTGCTCAATAGGTGAGAGGGATTGCCATTAGTATATAAATAAATTGCTTACCAATGGTAGATTTTCTGTGGTGTGATTATGTAATTTAATGGTACATCCCACGATTCAACCGGTAAACTTGGAACATGTTGGCATTGATGTGCAAGGCCAATCAGTTGTGGTTTATGCCAGTTTTCTTTTTCGTAGCGCGCCAAAGTTTTATCATAAAAGCCACCCCCCATCCCTAACCGGTTACCGTTATCATCAAATGCAACTAATGGCATTAGCAGATAATCAAGCTCAGCAAGTGGGCATATCTGACTACAATTTAACTTAGGCTCCAAGATACCATAGCGATTTGCCCTCATGGGTGAATTTTCTTCATAGCGCTGAAAGTATAAAGTAGTGCCGTTAAATGGGTGAATAACGGGTAGGTAAAGGGTGTGGTTTTTAGTCCAAAGGTCTTTTATTAACAATGAGGTATCTAGCTCTGCGTCATTGCTAAAATAAATGCCAATATGGGCGTTTTTAATAGTTTTTTGCTGTTTTAAGTGTTGAGTAAAATTCACTTTAAGCGATTCTGCGGCAATTTCTTGCTCAAATTTTGACAGTGAATTACGTGCTTTACGGATTTTTTGGCGGATCAGTGCTCTTTTTTCGCTCATATTTATTTTTGCTTTATCTGTTAATTATCCATAAAACTGAATAAATCAGGGAATGCAAACGACAATCCCAGTACTACAAGCAAGACAACAACCATAGCTATAAGTGAATACAGCAGCATGTTACTGCGTTTTTTGATCGGCGTTGTCAGCTCTTCATCTAGCAATAGGTCGTCAGTTTGCCACTCGTCGCCTTCATCAGGATCTGGTTGTTGGGTGGTGGCTGGTAAGCGTTGCTCTAGATCGTCGAGCTTTTCTTCGATGCGAATTAAACTACTGGTGATGTAATCAAGGGCGTTAAAAATACGCTCATCTCGCTGGCTGGTTGCATCGCTGCTACTTACCGCTGGTGCATTGTTTATTGGTTGCAGTTTACTTTTGATGCCTACGCTGGCAAGTAGCTTTGCTTGCTTGAGCGCTTTTTCTTTTTCACAAGGGGCAAATAGGGGGTTGTTTTCAAAAAATGCAGCTACTTTACTTTCAGGGGCTTTGAGCTTTACAGCCAGTTGTTTAATCGCATTCGATCGCTCAATATCTTGAGCTAGACCTGCATACATAACACGGAAGTTTTCAGTCATCTGTGTTTTCCAAAAACGTAAAATCAATAGTTTGAGTATATCCGAATTATCGATAAACAAAAGCCCGTAAAAACGGGCTTTTTTAATCCTGTGGTTTTAAGCGCTGTTTAATACTTCGCAGCTTCACCTTCTTTTGGTAGTGACTGTAAAATAAAATCACGTAAATCGTTATTTGATGTTTCTAAATCTGCATGGCGTAAATACATCATGTGGCCACTGCGGTAGCCTTTAAAGCTTAGGCGATCACGCATTTTACTACTTGGATCTAGTTGCCATAAAGTGTATTTAGCATCAAAGTAGTTAGTGGCACCATCATAGTAGCCTGATTGGATCATCACATTGAGGTATGGGTTTTGCGCCATTGCTAAACGCAGATTTTCACCGGTATTATTATTGCTGCGATCCCACGGGTGTACATTACCAAACAGGTTATATTTTACGTCAGTTTTATAGTTAAGCTCTTCACGCAAGTAGTGATTAATGGCTGGTGTAAATGAATGCAACCATGATGTTAGCTCAGCCCAGTAGTCTGGAGATTCGCCAGCGTCACGCTTGTCCATGCCTAAATAGCGCGAATCTAAACGGCCTAACGTTTGACCGCGCTCACGTAGTAGTTCTTTCCAAAAGAAGTTGGTAGGAATATCAAGGTTGTTTTGCGCAACAAACTTTTCAGATACACCGGCATACAGTGCCATTTGTTTAATGATAGCGCGTTTTTCTTGATCATTAATAAAGCCACCTTTAGCAAGTGCAGGAATTAGCTTGTTAACGGTAAAGTCTTCAACTTCTGGCAGTAATTCATCTAAATCTTTAGCTTGCAATGCTGGGCTTAAAGCTTTGTGATACCACGCCGTTGCAGCAAAGTAAGGTAGACGGTTAGCCGCTTTTATTGGACCGTCGCGTTTAATACCAATGTCTGTTGGTGAAACCAGCACAACACCATTGATATACATCCATTGACTGTTTTGTAATTCATGGGCAAGCCCTGATACGCGGGTTGTGCCGTAGCTCTCACCAATTAAAAATTTAGGTGAGCGCCAGCGCTCAGTGCGATTTACAAAGGTGTTTAACCATTCTGCTAGGTATTTAATGTCGGCATTGACACCAAAAAACATGCTTTTTTGCGCTTCTTTACTTGGTAATTCACCCTTATCGTTTTCAAGAATACGCGAGTAGCCAGTGTTTACTGGGTTAACGTAAACAATATCAGCAACATCAAGCACTGAGTATGGGTTGTCTTTCACACCATACGGTTGAATAGGGTAGCCTTCGTCATCAATTTTTAATACCCGTGGTCCAGTATAGGCTAAGTGCATCCATACAGATGCAGAGCCAGGTCCGCCATTAAACGAAATTAACAATGGGCGTTTAGTGCGATCGTCAACTTTATCGCGTTCATAATAAGTGTATTGCAATGTTGCAACGGCATCGCCTTTGTCATCCCATACCGGTTGTGTGCCTGTGGTTGCGGTATATGAAAAACGCTCGCCATTGATGCGCGCTTTATGTTCGGTGACAACTTTACTATCGACATCGATACGACGTTGATTTTCTGCATAACTGGCTGTGCTTACACTCAAAGTAAGTATGGCCACAGAGACACTAATGATACTGATAAGCTTCATGGTGGATCCTTTAAACAATAGTTAACCTATTAAAGATAATTTTTTTGTAAATAACAAAGGGAATGAGACTAGACGACGATATTAATCGGTGAGCATTAGACATAAATATTATCAGTAACGTAAATACTCTATTTTATGCGTATATATTCAGCAATATATTTTGCTCAAGCTGATAATAAAGTATATTACTGCTTATTATGACTTTTAGTTTTTACTCGTAAAAAGTTTACCCTCGCAATGTCCACCTGAAGTGTAGAGAAGATATATGCAAAGAGTTTTAGTTGTTGAAGATAGTAAAGTGGTCCAGCAGGTTTTGCGGCACTTATCAGCTCATTATCTTGATGTTGCTGTCGATTTTGCTTGGTCACTTGCCGAGACCAAAGAGTTCATTGCAAAACATCAGTATACGCTTGCTTTGGTCGATTTAACCCTGCCTGATGCGATGAATGGCGAAGTTGTTAAATATACTTTAGACCAAATGATCCCTACCGTAGTACTAACATCTACCATTGATGAATATAAACGCCAGCAAATATTAGAGCTTGGGGTAGTCGATTATGTAATAAAAGATAATCGTGATTCTTATCATTATGCGGTTAAATTAGTCGCTCAGCTATTACGTAACCAAGGTTGCAAAGCCTTAATTGCTGATGATTCTCGTTTAAGCCGTTCATTAATGAAACAAATGCTCGAAAAACAGCTATTTGATGTACAAGATGCGCATGATGGTGAGCAAGCTTTAAAAATACTGAAAAATGATCCAGAGATTAAATTATTACTAACTGATTATGCGATGCCGACAATGGATGGTTTTGAGCTTGTTAAAGCGGTGCGAAATTTTCGTGGTCGTGATGATTTAGCGATTATTGGCTTATCAGGTGCGGGTAAGCATGGTTTATCAGCACGGTTTATTAAATTCGGCGCGAATGATTTTTTAACCAAACCCTTTATGAATGAAGAGTTTCATTGTCGTGTATTACAGACTATGGAGCAGCTGTCACTGATCGCAGATATTAAAGAAAGTGCCTTTCGCGATGATTTAACCAACCTTTATAATCGCCGTTATTTTTATCAATTTGCTGAAAAACGGCTAAAAGAAACCTCGCGTAACAATAGTTTAGCATTACTTGATATTGATTTTTTCAAAGCAATCAATGATAAATTTGGCCATGAAGCCGGAGATCAGGCATTAAAGCAAGTGGCGTCTTTATTACGTAGTTCGTTTAAAGATTTTACCGTTGCACGCGTGGGGGGGGAAGAGTTTGCCATTGTATTAACTGATGTAGATTTAGATCAAGCTTACCAGTTACTTGAAGCGTTTAGAGTGCGGTTGTCTGAGTATGATTTTGTGATCAATGGTGATGCATTTGCAATTACGGTGAGTATTGGTTTAACAAAATTTCAAAATGTTACGTTAACAAGTGCCATGCGCTTAGCTGATAAAGCTTTGTATCAAGCTAAAGAACAAAGTAGAGACTGTGTCGTCAGACAAAACTAGATTGCTGCACCAGTACAGTTAAGATGTTAAAAAAATGCACCTATATGGTGCATTTTTTATGCGGGTAATTTGTTTTTATTATGTAATTTGTTGTTTTTAAAACGTTAAAAATAGTGGCACAAAGGTTGGATTGTCTTAGCAAACAGGATAACAATAAGCGTCCGAAGGGGGCCACTATGAAAATGATTAGTGCAATAATAAAGCCATTCAAATTAGATGATGTGCGAGAAGCGCTAGCTGATTTAGGCATTGAGGGGATGACGGTTGTTGACGTCAAAGGTTTTGGTCGTCAACGCGGTCATACAGAGTTGTACCGTGGAGCTGAATATCAGGTTGATTTTATTCCTAAAATTAAACTGGAAATTGCTACTCGTACCGAAAATTGTCAACGGGTCGTTGAGACCATTACCAAAATTGCAGCAACAGGCAAAATTGGCGACGGCAAAATTTTCGTTTACGACTTAGATCAAATTGTCCGTATCCGTACGGGTGAATTAGATGAAGAAGCAATTTAAGGGGGCTTTATGGAAAACACGATCGTAGAACTCAAGTTTTCGTTAGATACATTTTATTTTTTAATGTCGGGTATTTTAGTAATGTGGATGGCAGCAGGTTTTGCCATGCTCGAAGCGGGCTTAGTGCGTTCAAAAAATACCACTGAAATTTTAACTAAGAACGTGGCGCTCTATGCCATCGCATGTACCATGTTCTTACTAGTTGGCTACAACATTATGTATGTAGACAACGCTGAAGGTGGCCTAATTCCATCTCTAGGTGGGCTTATTGGCACCCAAGCCGCTGATGCTAATCATTCTTTAGAATCTGACTTTTTCTTTCAAGTCGTATTTGTTGCAACCGCTATGTCGATTGTATCGGGTGCGGTTGCTGAACGCATGAAGTTGTGGGCTTTTCTAGCCTTTGCGGTAGTGTTAACTGGTTTTATCTACCCAGTTGAAGGTTACTGGACATGGGGTGGCGGTTTCTTATCTGAAATGGGTTTTGTTGATTTTGCAGGCTCAGCCATTGTTCACGGCACAGGTGCTGCTGCAGCACTTGCCGGTGTATTAATGCTCGGCGCTCGCAAAGGTAAATATGGTAAAAATGGTGAAATTTATCCAATTCCAGGCTCTAACTTACCATTGGCTACATTAGGTACATTTATTTTATGGATGGGTTGGTTTGGCTTTAATGGTGGTTCACAACTACTTATCTCTGATGCTGAAAACGCGACTGCAGTTGGTAAAATATTATTAAATACTAACGCTGCTGCGGCAACCGGTGCCATTGCTTCACTGTTTGTTTGTAAAGTGTTATGGGGTAAAGCAGATTTAACTATGGTACTTAATGGTGCGCTTGCTGGCTTGGTTGTTATCACCGCAGATCCATTATCACCGTCGCCTTTACTTGCTTGTTTACTGGGTATTTTAGGTGGTTCATTAGTGGTGTTCAGCATTGTAGCACTAGACAAAGTTAAAATTGATGACCCTGTAGGTGCTATCTCAGTGCACGGTGTGTGCGGTATCTTGGGTATTATCTTAGTGCCAGTATCAAATACTGATGCAACCCTAGTTAACCAGTTAATTGGCTTAGTATGTATCTTAGGTTTTGTATTTATTGCTTCACTTATTGTGTGGACAATACTGAAGAAAACCATGGGGATCCGGGTAACAGAGGAAGAAGAATTAAACGGTATGGATCAACACGATTGTGGCATTGATGCTTACCCTGAGTTTGTTTCGGTACGCAGTAACTAAGTAAAAGTAAAAAGTTTTAAAATCATTGTGTGTTCAAAGCAAAGCCCTAATTTAGATTAGGGCTTTTTTTGTATATACGCAGAGGCTAAATTTTTTTAATTAAAGTTTATTAAAACAGCAAAAATCACAATAAGTAACTATGCTTAAAATCACTCCAACTACAAATAAGGTTAAGCATGGATAACAAACTATTACTGATTATTTTGTCTATATTTTTACCACCTGTTGCTGTGTTTTTGAAAGCGGGTGTGGGTAAAGATTTGATTATTAATATTGTCTTGTGCTTTATATTTTTTATACCGGCAATGATCCACTCATTGTGGTTGTGTACACGCTAAAATGAAGCCACCGCAACTGAGGTTAAAAAATTTAATGCCCAAAGTTCGGGGCAAGTAGTTTCAGTCAAGGTTAATTTTGCAGGTGTAATATACCCAAACCACCTCAAGAAGCGAGTTTCAGTTGGAATTAAAAGCGATTTAGGTAAGGCATTGATTGCAAGTAATAGTGGTTCTATTGCTAAAATCAATAACGCAGTATAAATCGCATTTAAACCAACCCCTTGGGCGTTTCACAGGAACTTACTCTCAGCGTTGTTACTTCTTAGAAGGGATTACCATTCTTGCAAAGTAACGCCTTGATATTAAGCCCCTGTGAAACGCTGAATTCTGCATCTTGAGGTGGCTTGGGTATATAGCTATATGCTAAGCTCGCACCTGTAAATTAAACTCTGGAAATAAATAGCAACGTCAATGGCTGATAAAAAAGACTCCCGCTCCACTAAAACTCCATCAAAACGCCCGGCAAAGAAAGCACCAAGCACAGCGTCTAAGTCGGTGAAAAAAACTTCGACTAAAAATACGTCTGCAGCGAATATAAAAAAACGTGGAATTGGTCGCAAAGTCTGGTCTATTTTTTGGAAACTAAGCTTAGCTGGCATTGTTGCGATGGGCTTATATTTAATTTATCTGGACGCCAAAATTACGCGTCAATTTGAAGGCAATAAATGGCAATTACCAGCACAAGTTTATGCACGAGCAATGGGTTTTTACCCTGGACAATTCTTATCTAGTCAAGAAGTTGTGTGGGAACTGGATAGGCTAAACTATTCATCAGTCAATCAGTTAAGTCGTACCGGTCAGTATGTAAAGGCGGGCGATAGTATTAAAATCTTCCGTCGTGAATTTGAATTTTATGATGGCTTAGAGCAAGCACAGGTTATTGAGTTACGCTTTGCAGGACAAAAACTCGCGAGTATTAAAGATAAGTTTGGCAGGCGTTTAAACAATGCTCGATTAGAGCCAGTACAAATTGCGCGCATAGGCAATGATTCAAAACAAGATCGAGAGTTTGTGCCGTTGGATAAATTCCCGCCGATGCTTACAGATACATTATTAGTGGTTGAAGATCAGAACTTTTATCAGCACCACGGTGTATCCGTGTTTTCGATTATGCGGGCTTTATACAGCAATATTAAAGCAGGGCGTACAGTTCAAGGCGGTAGTACGTTAACCCAGCAGCTGGCAAAAAATATTTATTTAACCCGTGATCGTACGCTGGTCCGTAAATTTAACGAAGCGTTGATCGCGTTAATTTTAGATTATCGCTATTCAAAAGATCAAATTTTAGAAGCTTATCTAAACGAAGTATACCTTGGTCAATCGTATAACCAAGGTGTGCATGGCATGGGCTTAGCTTCTGAGTTTTACTTCTCTAAGCCTGTTGATGAGCTTGAATTCGATCAAATTGCACTACTCGTTGCGATGGTGAAAGGCCCTTCATATTATAATCCACGCCGTTATCCTGAACGCACTATGGAACGTCGTGATTTAGTGCTACGTTTGATGGTTGATAATAAATTAATTGATACCCGCGAATACCGTGCTGCATTAAAGCGGCCAATTGATATTGCACCTATGAAAGACAGCTTGCCTAAATCGTATCCTGGTTATTTAGAGCTGGTGGATCGTGAGCTGAAAAAATTACTACCGGACCAAGAAGTACTCGATGCGGGCGTGCGTGTATTCACTTATTTTGATCTCCAAAAACAAGTGGCAATGGAAGAGGCAATTGAAAAAAGCCTACCTTACCTTGAAAAACGCGCCACGACAGAGCAGCTTGAAGCGGCGATGATCTCAGTGAATGTAGAGAAAGGCGGTATATCTGCTTTAGTTGCGGGACGCGATCCGCGCTTTTTAGGTTTTAACCGCGTACTTGACACTAAGCGCAACATAGGCTCGTTAGTTAAACCGGCTGTGTATTTGACAGCTTTGGGTTTACCGCATTATAACTTAGCTACTTTGTTAGATGACTCGCCAGTACAAGTGACTAATGAGCAAGGCAAAGTATGGCAACCAGAGAATTTTGATCATCAATATCGCGGTATGCTGCCACTATATAAAGCGTTTAGTCAAAGTATCAATATTCCTGCGGTCAACTTGGGACTTGATGTCGGGGTTGATAAAGTTGCGAATACACTTAATAAACTCGGCGCTAAAGAGCAAATATCACATTATCCATCATTACTGCTTGGTGCCGTTGAAATGTCGAGCTTTGAAGTCGCACAGCTTTATACCACGTTGGCGGCTGATGGCGAATACCGTCAATTAACATCTATTTCGGCATTAACCGACTCTGTTGGGCGGGTGCTTTATCAGCACCAAGTTAGTTCTGAACCGCGTTTTGATAAAGCCGCTGTTTATATGACTAAATACGCGATGAAGCGAGTCACTAAAGATGGCACTGCTAAACGTTTAAATGCCCATTTCCCATCAATTCAGCTGGCTGGTAAAACGGGCACCAGTAATGATCTACGTGATAGTTGGTATGCAGGGTTTGATCAAAATACAGTAACCGTTGCTTGGCTTGGTCGTGATGATAATAAAAGTACAGGCTTAACGGGCAGTGTTGGTGCATTAGAAACGTATATTCGTTATCTTAAGCAGCTCAACCCTGAGGCAATAGCAGATACTCGTCCGCCTTCAATTCGCTGGGCTTTTATTAATGAATTAACGGGTAAGCAAGCGCCACCGGGCTGCGGTAAAGTAATTCAACTGCCACTTAGAGCCAGTGAATTTGAGCCAAGGCCAAGCTGTAACTAAGCTGCTCTAAATTATGATATTTAGTTTGTTTTAAATACATAACAAAGCAGATGTTAAAACTAATTTGATTCTACTAGCACTGCAAAATTGAGTATTGACTAGTTTACGTTTTAAAGATATGTTCCTTAAACCTACACCGTGTAGGAATAAAACTTTTAGGGAAAAAAGATGAAAACGAGTATTTTACTTATATTAGTAGTGTTAATTGCAGCTTGTGGTAGCACACCAAATAAGGCAGATAACCAAAGTGCGAAAGAGCAAGAAATAGCAAGTTCGAACAGTTACAAGTGTGATATGGAAGCTATCGCAGGTTCAAAGCTTAAAAGAAAACGCTGTACTACTGCAGAGCAACGAAAAAGAGAAAAAGAGCGAGCAGATGAGCTTTTAAGAACGTCTGCTGCGTCAGCAACGGGAATGAAGCAGCAATAACTTGCGCAGCTATTATCTTGCTATGATTTAAAAGAGTTCATTGTTTTGGTGAATTTTTCTGACATTTCTTGGAGCTCTTTGACATTAATTAATATTGATTGCGCTGAGTTTTGTGCTTGTTCTGCAAAGAGATTTACTTCTTTTTAACCACTTTTCGCTTCAAGTATAGATCCAGACTGTTACTTTAAAAGCTATGCAATACTTGTCTTTGGTTTGTAATATTTCTCATATGTTACTCTGCACTTTTTAAGATAGTATTTATTTCATGGGGTATGCCATTTTTAAACACTTGATCGCATATTATGAACTTAGGTCAAGCTGTCAGTAAAGTAATTACTGGAGCAGGTGTTTATTTTAGACATAAAAAAAGCCCTTGCGGGCTTTTCTATGTTTAATAGTTTAAAGCTTAGCAAAAGCTCTTTTTGCTGCTGCAATTGTATCGGCAATTTCTTGCTCAGAGTGTTCAGAGCAAACAAAACCAGCTTCAAATGCTGATGGTGCTAAATACACGCCTTCTTCAAGCATCAAGTGAAAGAACTTTTTAAAGCGTTCTAAATCGCACTGAGTTGCTTGTTGGTAAGTGGTTACTTTCTCTTGTTCAGTAAAGAAGAAACCATACATACCACCGGCATAGTTAGTTGTTAGGGCGATGCCTGCAGCTTTTGCTGCGGCTTCAAAACCTTCACAGATTGCTTTACTTTTTGCTTCAAGATCAGCATGTAGTCCTTCAACGCACAGTAACTCAAGCGATTTTAGACCCGCAGCCATAGCAATTGGGTTACCTGATAAAGTGCCTGCTTGGTAAACTGGGCCAACAGGAGCGATGTAATCCATGATCTCAGTTTTACCGCCGAACGCGCCTACTGGCATGCCGCCGCCAATCACTTTACCTAAACAGGTTAAGTCTGGAATGATGTTGTAATAGGCTTGTGCACCACCTAGGGCTACGCGAAAGCCGGTCATTACTTCATCAAAAATAAGCACTGATTTATATTCATCACATACTGCACGCAGGCCTTCTAAAAAGCCCGGTACTGGTGGAATACAGTTCATGTTACCAGCAACTGGCTCTACGATAATACAGGCGATTTCGTCAGCGTATTTGGCAAAAATAGCTTTTACTTCATCAAGGTTATTAAACGAAACAGTTAATGTATGCTTGGCAAAATCTTCAGGGATACCTGGCGAGTTTGGTACGCCCATAGTCAATGCGCCAGAGCCAGCTTTCACTAATAATGAATCAGCATGTCCGTGGTAACAGCCTTCAAACTTTAAAATTTTATCGCGGCCAGTAAAGCCGCGAGCAAGGCGAATTGCACTCATGGTCGCTTCTGTGCCAGAACTTACCATACGAACTTTTTCGATTGATGGTACTAGCTCTTTTACTTTTTCAGCCATTAGAATTTCAGCTTCTGTTGGCGCACCGTAACTTAGGCCATTTTCTACCGCATCAAGCACTGCTTGTTTGATAGCTGGGTGATTATGACCCATGATCATCGGGCCCCATGAGCCAACATAATCAATATAACGGTTGCCGTCAGCATCAAATGTAAATGGGCCTTGGGCTTTGGTAATAAATAGCGGTGTGCCGCCAACGCCATTAAATGCACGTACTGGAGAGTTAACGCCACCGGGAATTGATTGTTGTGCGCGGGCAAATAAATCTTGGCTAATTGTCATAAAAAATCCTATTAGTTGTCACGTTAAAATTAACTATCGCGTTTACGGCTAAACCAAGGCACAGCAACTTCGTATTGCTCTACTTTATCGGCAACATCGAGTGTCAATGCAAACAGCGCCATGCGAATTAACACGCCATTTTGTACTTGGCGGAAAATAGCTAAATTGTCATTAAGGTTTAAATCGTTATCAAGCTCATTTGCTTCTATACGACTATCGCGTGGTAATGGGTGCATTAACACGGAGTTTGGTTTGCAGTGGGTGTTATAAATTGATTGGCTAATTCTAAAACCACCACGGTATTTATTGGCTTCTTCTTGCGATGGGAAGCGTTCTTCTTGGATACGGGTTTGATAGACGATATCGGCGGCTAAGTTACCTTCCATTTTATCGACGATTTCAATTTTATGGCCCGCATTATCGACGGCATCAAGAATATAGCTAGGCATTTGTAAGCCATCAGGTGCCACCATCGAAAATTTTATATCTTTATAATGACATAATAATTTTGATAATGAATGCACGGTACGGCCGTATTTTAAATCACCAACAAGGGCGATATGCATACCATCTATTTTTTGATCGAAGCGATGTAGTTCACGCTCAATTGTCAATAAATCAAGTAATGCTTGAGTTGGATGCTCGTTAGGGCCATCGCCACCATTGATCACTGGCACTGAGCAGCCAGTAGCAAATTCAGCCACTGAGCCTGCATCAGGATGGCGCATAGCGACCGCATCGGCGTAAGCTGAAATAACGCGCGCGGTATCGTATAAAGACTCGCCTTTGGCTAATGCAGAGCTTTGCATCCCCGTTGTTTCACGAACCAAACCACCTAATAAATTAAAGGCTGTACCAAAGCTTACGCGGGTACGGGTACTTGGCTCAAAGAATAAGTTTGCTAAGATTGCGCCTTCTAATACATTGGTGCGTTTTTGCTTTTTAGCATACGGCTCCATTTTTTTGGCTACTGCAAAAATACGTTCAATACAGTCGCGATCGAGCTGATTGACAGAAAGAATATTTTCACCTTGGAAACTTAACATGGGGGCTGTTCCTATCACATTGAAAAGGGGGCGCGATCAACCATCATCGATGGGCACGCAATCGCGCGATATTATACCCAAACCACCTCAAGAAGCGAGTTTCTGCATCTTGAAGTGGTTTGGTTATATAGCAAATTTTACAAGCTGGGTTTAGTTATAGCTAAAAATACGATGACTAATAGCACTAATACCGGTAGTTCGTTAAAAATACGATAAAAGCGGTGGCTGCGAGTATTACGGTCGTGTTTAAAATCCGCCAGTAATTTAAAACAATAGCCATGGTAAATGTATAGCACGATCACTAATACTAATTTGTAGTGCATCCACATGCTGTATTTAAACCAGTCGCGGCCATATTCAACAATTGTCAGCACGCCAAACACCGCCGTTAGTACTGCAAATGGCGTCACAAAATACAGTAACCGTCGCTCCATCACTTTGAGCATGGAGTTACAGGACTTTTCTTCGCTCATAGCGTGATAAACAAAGAGGCGGGGTAAGTAAAATATGCCAGCAAACCAGGCAATCATAAAAAATACATGTAAGGCTTTGTAGATCAGTAGCGCGCTCATAATGTTCTCTTATTGTTAGTTACAGTAAGCTATTACGTATGGTAAGAATGTGGCGGATCTGATCCCAGCGCATTATTCCCATAATTTGTTGATTATCGAGTAAGTTATAAATATACACAGCTCCGCTGCGCTTATCTTTTAATACATCAAACACATCGGCCAAAGTAGCTTGACTGCTGATCCCTTGCAAGCTGATGTAGTTGATCGAAATATTTTGATCTGACATTAAACTTAAATCATATTCTGCAAGGCGATAACCATTTTCAGGATCATAAACAATTAACGGGGTTTGGCTATCAACAGCATTTAAGGTGCTTTCTATTTGTTCTTTATCATCTGAATAGAGTAGTTTGAAGTTTTCATCCATCTCGTCCATTACCCCGACTTTTTGCAGTGCTTCGGTGGCAGGGGAGACATGATAGGCTAAACCTTGAAAGTCGAGCTGCTGTAAAAATATCGACCGATTGCCAAATACTTGTAATGCGGTGACGTATGCCGCTGAGATAACTAACATGGCCGGCACGATTATTTCAGGACTTGAGGTTAACTCCATTACCGTAGTTAAAGCAGCCAGTGGAGCATGTAAGGTGGCTGCTAATAAGCCTGCCATGCCTAAGACGCTATAAGTACCAGAGATATCAACGCCGGGACTAATAAATTGTGCAAAAAAGGCCATTAAAGTGCCCATCAGTACGCCTAAACCAATCACTGGGCCAATGATCCCGCCGGGAATCCCCAAGCCAATTGCAAATAATGTCGCCAGTAATTTAGCAATTAAAATAGTGGTTAATAGTTGCACATCATCAGGGCTTTCTACGGCCAAAGTTATTGCACTCATACCAGAACCCATCGCTTGTGGCACCATATAAGCAATGCCGCCAGCAATCAGACCTGCCAGCAATAAACGTGGAAACATACTCAAAGGTTTGAAGGTACGAATGATCAACATTAGATTTTGGTTAAAAGCATAAGCAACCGCGCCCAAAGCCATACCAAACAGGATTAAAAATGGATAGTGCCAGCCACTTAATGCCGTCACTGTGATCAGTGCTAATTCTGATGCGTCACCAAATACAAACTGCGTCGCCAGTGCACCAGTGACTGCAGCGAGCATTATTGGCACAAATATATGTACTTTGTATTCCCTAAGCACCACTTCCATCACAAAAATAACAGCTGCAAGTGGTGTATTAAATGATGCGGCAATACCAGCTGCAACCCCGCAACCGCTGAGTGTCCGCATGGCGTTATGAGGCAAATGTAATTTATCGGCCAGCAAACTTGCACCGGTTGCGCCCATATGTACAGATGGCCCTTCACGGCCAACCGAGAAACCACTGATCAATGCCAGTGCACCACCGACAAATTGATTTACCGTGTTGTATAACGGCATTTGCCCGTAATGGCGTTTAATACGGTGAATAACAAAGGGAATACCTAATCGATAATGTTTAAAACCAGTCAAAGCAGCAAATAGCGCAATTAAGAAGGCAGCAATAATAGGCATTAACACCCGCTCAAGAGGCGGTAAGGTAGTAAAATCGTCAGGATTTTCAAGGAACAAACCTTGGAAAAATAGAATAGTTAAGCGAAATAGAATGATCAAAAACGCCGCAATGAGTCCAGCACTTACGCCGAGTAAGCACAATTGCACCGATGTTTTTGGCTTTGCCAAGCGACGCCTAAGCGTTTCAAGCCACATGCATATTTCCTCGCCACCTATTTCAGCGGGCAGTTTATCAAAATAGTTAATGGAAGTCCTTGAGATTTTTACTGGTATTTCACTTAAAGCAAATTGATATTTAGTAAGGCTTTGGGTAAGTTGCAAACTCATAGAAACGGATATTCAATTTTGGAAGGGTTTTATGCACCTACTATTAAGTATTATAACTACATTTGCATTAATGGCTTGGCCTTTAATGGTGATGATGTCACCGATGATGCTTGCAGCTCCTGGAGCTGTGGATAATAAAGCGGCAGTTTTGAGTGTAATGTTATTTTTGCTTTTCCCAGTAGGCATCTTCATTTTATTTGGGTTGTTTGGTATTAATTATTTAGGCATTAACAGTTTTTTATTAGCTAAAATAAGTGCCGTCGTTGTTTGCATTGTTTTTGTAGTTTTTGGGTATTCAAGTTTGTTTATTAACATGATTAAAGGGGTGCCAAATAGTGGCTATGCTGTTGTTAATAATACAGTGTATTTTAGTGGTACAGTGATTTCAGGTGCAGACCCTGATAGCTTCATTACTTATGATAGCAAAGACTATGAAAATGAACATTCAACGTCACTATATGCCAGCGACAATCATAGTTTTTATTATTTTGGGAAGCGGGTTTCTGATGTTGACCCTCGTAATATTAAAGGGCAATTAATCAGTCACAAATTATATTGGCTTAATGACACTCAAGTGGTCTTGAGAAATCAAATTATAGAAGCTGCAAATCCCCGAACATTTTCAAATTTTGATGATAACTTCCCACAATGGAATTATTCAGAAACAGAAGGGAAATATACAGTTTACTATGATGATGAAATATTGAAAGCTGTTGATTTCGACTCTTTTACACCGTTATTTAGCGGTTATGCCAAAGATAAAAACCACATTTTTTATGGCGAAAATATTATTGTACCGGAGGCCGACTTGCAGACGTTTGAAATACTCACTACAAGCTATGAGTTCGCTCGCGATAAAAGTAATATTTATTATTTATCTGGAAATGAAACCAGCGCAATAAACGGGCTTGATCCTGACTCTTTCGAGGAAATTGAGCGAAATTATATTAAGGATAAAAGTGGTGTATATCATTATAGCCAGTCTGATGGTGTTCAGCGCATCTATGATGCAGATGTCGAGAGCTTTGCAGTAACTGATTATGATGAAAGTACAAATTCAGATGCGCTAGATAAAAAGCACTATTACATGCGAGGTGAAATTGTCAGCTCTAGAAGTGACTTTTGATCAAGCTTATTGAAGATGGATCGGTTTTCCTGATGACAACCTAGTTATAGAAGAAATTAGTAGTTGTTTACTATACTTGATTAAAACACTCGGGTATTAGATAATCAAAGCAATGTAGGTATAGAGGGTTATGGTATGTCAGAAGAATTACCCATTAAGTTCAGCGATGCAGCTGCTGTTCGTGTTAAACAGTTAATCGACGAAGAAGAAAATCCAGATCTAAAACTGCGTGTTTATGTAACAGGCGGAGGTTGTTCAGGTTTCCAATATGGTTTTACTTTTGATGAAAAAGCAAACCCAGGCGATTTAGAAATTGTAAAAAATGGCGTAACCTTAGTGGTTGACCCAATGAGTATTCAATATTTAGTTGATGGTGAGGTGGATTACACCGAAGGACTTGAAGGCGCACGCTTTTTTGTTTCCAATCCCAATGCAACTACCACCTGCGGGTGTGGCGCTAGTTTCAGCGTTTAAAGCAATTGATTAAAGCCGCAGCTAGCGGCTTTTTTATTACCTAAAAAATCTTCTTATCTAAAATTACTGCGTAGCTATTATTTCATTAACTGATGCTGTTGTTGCTGATCTGAGCTTTGTAACCTTGCTGACTTTAGCGCTTATTTTTTGTTTATAGATGCTAAGTGAACGTCAAATTGGCTTACTTTAGCTTAAGTCACTCATTTATGTAGGGTGAGTGACTTGGAGCATTAGAATAAAAAAACCTAACACTATTGCAGAAAACGCTAAAATATATATAAAGCCTTTCTTACCTTTTTTGATCGGTACGCCATTTGATTTAAGAAAAAAGTACCAAACTAAGCAGAGGATAATGGGTAGTAAAAACAATAATCTGAACATAAACGCTTGCTCCTAACAATAAAGGGACAGTTAATAATGTAACTATTTAATTTATAAGTCAAAAATAATTAATCATAAAAAAGGTTTATTTAAATTAATTATTTGTTACATTAAAAAGGAACTAATTATAGAACGTGCGTTTTGTTGTGACTTTAACAATAAAGCTGCTCATCTATAATAGCTGGTTCCTTAAATGGGTACTCGGCTGAAATTAGTTATTTCACATGAGTCTGAATAGTATATAATGTATCCAAGAGCGAGACGGGCAAATTTCACTCTTAATTAATTAACTTTAAATCATCTAGTAGGAGATGTTTTTTATGATGGGTAAAACAGTTTCTTCTGAAGAAAACTCAAAACTAACCAAGTGGCTTAAAACTAAGCGTCACGAGAAAGGTCACACAATGCGTAGCCTTGCTCAAGTACTTGGTACACCACATTCATTTATTGGCAAAATTGAAAACCAAGAGCGCCGTTTAGACGTAATTGAATTTTTACGTTATTGTGATGCATTAGAAGTCGACCCGTATGAAGGTTTAGGCTTATTAAAAGAAGACTAATATTTAGTTTCTTTTTGTAAGCGCAGGGAAGCGCTCTCATTGATGTGAAATGATTTCTTTCCCTTGTTAATTCCTACCGTGGTAACTATTTTCTAACTCATACAATTTATGCCGAATAAGATATAAAAATATCAGTGATGGTATTACCATCAAGGCAGTCAAAATAAAAAATAACGACCAATTCCCACCTAACCAATCATCAATCACCACACCACTGTAACTTGAAAGTAAGGTTCGTCCTAAATTCCCCAATGACGCTAATAAAGCATAATGTGTTGCGCTAAAAGCGCGATCACATAGCATAGATATAAATGCTACCATAGCAACTAATGACCATGCTTGAGTAAAGCCATCGACGACAATTGCCATTGCGTACAAATGTTCTTGCGGGCCTGCGAGAGCGATCCAAGAAAACATTAAGTTAGATGCTGCCATTGCCACACCGCTAATAAACAAACCTTTAACGATGCCGTACTTGTGATTAAAAATACTGCCTAAAAATGCGAACACAATGGTGATAAGCCCCGTGCCGAGCTTTGAATAGTTTGCTATTTGAGTGTTTGAAAAGCCGACTTCTTTATAAAACACAATCGACATACGGGCCAAAAATGCTTCACCAATTTTAAATAAAAAGATAAAAGCGAGCAGCGCAAGTGCAGTCTTCACGCCATTACGAGCGAAGAATGTTTTAAAAGGATCAAGTACAGTAACAGCCAACCATGCTGCAACTTTAGTTAATTGTGTTTGCTTACCAAGCGCCAGCTTTTGCCGATAAATACGTTCTAGTTCAGCATGAACAACTTCGCGGTTAGATTCAGGTTCTTTTGCCCAAAATACACAACTCATAAGTAATAACATCACAATAGCTAAAAAGTAATACACTTGTGGCCAGTCAATACTTGGCATATCTGCCATATAAAACGGAATAGCACCTAGCAGAGCATAACCGCTCCACCAACCAGAAGTAGCCATCGCTGCTGCGGCGGTTGCTTTATGGCTTTCGTTTTCACTGAGGGTGTCGATACGAAAAGCATCAATAGCAATATCTTGAGTCGCTGAGGCGATAGCAATTAATAAGCATAACGCAGCTGCGATGGCTAAATGCGCGGTGATATCTAATCCTGCCAGTAAAATAACTCCGAGCAAAATAAAGCATTGGCAAAATAGTATCCAACTACGGCGCTGGCCTAGCCAGTTATATAGCAACGGCAGCTGTATTCTATCGACTAAGGGTGACCATAAAAAATTAATGCTGTAAGCACCAAATACAATGCCAAATAAGCCAATCATGCTGCGACTGAGGCCTTCATCTTTTAGCCACGCAGACATCACGGAGCCTATGAGGATCCAAGGAAAACCGCTGCTCATACCAAAAATAAACACATTTATAAGTCGTTTATCTTTAAAGTACGAAAAATATTCTGATACCGACAAGCTTTTAGTCATAACGCCTTCATTGGCAATAGCGGTTTGGCCGCTATTTTTATTGTTATAGTGGGGTTGGCTCTAATACAGTTATATTTAAAATAACAACCGGGGTTTTTGGTACAAAGTCATAACCAATTTTTTCATTAAATCCCGTTTCAACTTGCATGATTTTATCAAGCGTTTCGTAGCCTTCCATTACCATACCGAACACGGCAAAGCCCCAGTCTTTACCAGGGTTTAGGTGGTCGTTATTGTCCATGTTAAAGAAAAACTGACGAGTACCAGAATGAGGTTGACGATCTTGATAGGCCATGGCAATACTGTACATATCGTTTTTTGAACCGTTACCGCTTTCATTAAAGATTGGATCGCCTTCATAAACGCCGTCGTAATTTCTATCGTAACCACCACCTTGAATGACAAAGTCTCGGTCGTTTTCTACATCACGTTCAACACGATGAAATACGGTGCCTTTATAGCTGCCATCCATCACGTAAGTTAAAAAATTATTGACGGTGATATGGGCTTTTGAGCGATCCATCTCGACTATAATTTTCCCCATTGTGGTGGTTATTTCAACTCGTGGGAACATATTGTTTTTTTGCACAAAGCGTCCTTCGGTCGCTGCCATTACGGTTTGGCTAAGTTGCACTAATATAAATAATAAAAATAGACGTTTCATGGTTAACCTTCTAAAAATGCGAGTAATTCAGGATCTGATACCATGCGGGTAATTAACTGCTCAGTCAACTTATTGAGTTGTCCTTCAATTTTTGCTCTATCGTGACCTAGTGGTCCTTCAAGGCTTGCATTACCACGGTAAATTTTACTGAAGTTACTATCGCTGCGAATAACACGCACACCTAATTCAATCTTTGCATTGCTGGTATGCGACATCATTTTTTCAGTTACTACGGCTTGCAGTGTATGAATATCAACTTCAAAACGAGTAGTCGCAAGATTTGAAATGCTTGCACCGTTTCGGCTAAGAGCGCTATCAAGGGCACTTTTAATTGATTCAGTAAGGCCTTGGCTGGCAATTGTTTGGGTTTTGTCTGAGGTTATTAATTTTAATGTTGCTGGGTCACCTCTAAGATCAATAACACTGGTACTTAAACTTTGATTAATTGAGCTTAATTTGCCACCTTGATAGAGCGGATTTAAGATCAATTGATTAGGCTGACTACTGCAAGCCGACAGTGATAATAAAGCACAACAAGGTAAAACATATTTCATCATAGCTATAGCATTCCATTATTTTTAGTGGCACTTAATACTACAAACTTTTTATTTGAACCAAGTAATTCACAATTGCCAAACATACGTTTTAGTTTGTCATGGTAGTCCAGGTGGCGGTTACCAATAATACGTAATTCTCCGCCATTTTTTAATGTGTCTTTGGCTTGTTTAAACATTTGCCATGCAATGTGATCTGTCACGGCTTGTGCTTGGTGAAAAGGCGGATTACATAACACTACATCGACACTTTCACGTTCAAAGCCCGTTAAGCAATCATTTTCAATAAAGCGGCATTGCTCAAACTTATCTTCCATATTGAGCTCTACAGTTAATCGTGCTGATTCAACCGCCATATATGATTCGTCCACAAAGGTAACTTCAGCGTTAGGGCAGCGTGCGAGTGTCATCAAACCCACCACACCATTACCGCAACCTAGATCAATAATACTTTTTGCTTTATTGGTTTGTGGTAAAAAGTCAAAAAAGAACCGTGCACCAATGTCCAGAGAATCCCGCGAGAACACATTGGCGTGATTACTAATGGTAAAATCAGTGCCTTCAAGAGGCCAATTAACAGGAAAATCAGCAGCTTTATAACCACCTTCCGCTTGGCTAATAATTAGGCGAGATTTTTTCACTGCTAAACTAGTTTTAGTTTCACCAATAAATTGCTCGAATGCTTTAATTGTTGAATTATGTACATCTTTGGTTTTTGCTGCGCCAATAACCGGAGTGCCAGGTGCAAGTACTTCGCTGAGCTCAGATAATTGATATTGCAAGAAGCCCAATGTGCGTGGCACTTTTAAGATAACTAAATCAACGTGTTCAGGCAAAGCCGATAAGCTATCTAGCTGGCTAAATGCGGTGGTTGGTATTTTATTTTCTGCTAAGTTGTAAGCCGCCGCTTGGTGGCTAATATAAGAATCGTTTACTGAACAAACCGTTAATTGTTGTTTACTAAAATAACAAGACAAGGCTCCAAAACTATCATTTAAAATCAGCAAAGAGCGACAATCAGGATAATGTTCAGTAACATAGTCAATTAGGTACTCGTCTGCTGAATCCCAAGCTTGTAAGCTACGGTTTTTTTGATCCAATGGAAAACGTTCAAGAGTAAATGTTTTATCGCCGAACTGTGCTTGCGTGGTCATAATAGTTAGTGATCAGTAATCAAATGATAGGTAAATTCTAACATGCAACGGCAAAAGGCCAACCCCCATATGTTACCAAATGGCTTTTACTACCAAGCAAAAGCGTTAAGTGCGCAAAAAAGTCTCGATTTATTCTACTATTTACGCGACTCACTGACTTGGCAGCAACCAAAAACGACCGTGTTTGGGAAAACGAATCCCATTCCACGTATGCAATGTTTTATTGCTGATGCTGGTGTGCGTTACGGTTATTCTGGTTCGACATTAAATGTTGAACCATGGCCAGATGTATTAGATGCCATGCGACTACGATTAAATAAACAATTTGATGTTGGATTTAATGCCTTATTGGTTAACTTATACCGTGATGGGAATGATTGCATGGGCTGGCACGCCGATGATGAAGCAGAACTTGGCCATGAGCCTATTATTGTATCGATTTCATTAGGGGCTGAACGAGTATTTAAAATAAAACATAAAGTAACCAAGGAAGTCACTTCGCTTACGTTACACAGCGGGAGTTGCTTGGTTATGAATGGACTTAGCCAGCAACAATATCTACATGCGCTTCCTAAACAAACACGTTTGGCACACCCTCGAATCAACTTAACTTTTCGAACAATTTTTCAAAAATGAATATTTGTTGGCCTTTATAGTAGTGGCCTTGATATAGTAAGCACATAAATAACCAGTAAAATATGAGTGTTTTATGTCAATGCAACAACAGATTGAAAGCAAGTTAGCTGATGCGATTGCGTGTAAGCACCTTAATGTGGTGAACGAAAGCCATATGCATAGTCGTGGTAGCGATTCACACTTTAAAGTGATTGTAGTAAGTGAAGAGTTTAGCGGTAAACGTTTATTGCAACGCCATCGTCAAATTAATGAAGTGCTAAAAGATGAGTTAGCGAATCATATTCATGCATTGGCTATCCATACTTTTACTCCTGATGAATTTACAGAGCAAAGTGGTCAGGTTGCTGACTCACCGACTTGTTTAGGTGGCTCTAAATTAGATTAACGGCAAGGTCTGAGAGTACACAAAACTCATCAGACCTGTATTTTTACAATTAGCCTTTAAACTAGCGCTAATTTTTATTGAGATAAATATAGGATGATCAATGGTCATTAAGCCTAAAATTCGCGGTTTCATTTGTACTAACGCCCACCCAGTAGGTTGTGCAGAGCACGTACAAGAACAAATTAACTATGTAAAACAACAAGGCGCATTAAAAAATGCCCCTAAAAATGTATTAGTTATCGGTGCTTCAACTGGCTATGGCCTTGCATCTCGTATTACTGCTGCATTTGGTGGCGGTGCTAAAACTTTAGGTGTTTTCTTCGAAAAAGAAGGTACTGAGCGTAAAACCGGTTCTGCAGGTTGGTATAATACTGCTGCATTTCAAGCGGCCGCAGACGCTGAAGGTTTATGGTCAAAAAATATTAATGGCGATGCGTTCTCTAACGAAATCAAACAAAAAGCGATTGATACAATTAAAGCGGATCTAGGCAAAGTAGACCTAGTTATATATAGCCTTGCATCGCCGCGTCGAACTGATCCAAATACCGGCGAAGTTTACTCATCAACGCTTAAGCCAATTGGTAACTCAGTTACGACTAAAAACTTAAACACCTCAAAACGTGAAATTGATGCTATTACCGTAGAAGCTGCAAACCAAGATGATATTGATAACACTATTAAAGTGATGGGCGGCGAAGACTGGGAAATGTGGATTGATGCATTAAAAGAGGCTGATGTACTAGCTGATAACTTTAAAACCAGTGCTTATACTTATATCGGTAAAGAACTAACATGGCCAATTTACGGTCACGCGACTATTGGTAAAGCGAAAGAAGATTTAGATCGCGCAACCGTAGCAATCAAAGAATCAACTAAAGCATTAAACGGTGAAGCTTATGTATCATCATTAAATGCAGTGGTCACCCAAGCAAGTTCTGCAATTCCTATTATGCCGCTTTATATTTCAGCGCTATTTAAAGTAATGAAAGCGGATGGGACCTATGAAGGCACGATCGAGCAAATTCACGCGTTATTTACTGAGAACCTTTATGGAGACTCACCACGCTTTGATGACGGCGGTCATTTATTCCAAAACTACAAAGAGCTGGAAGATGATGTACAAGCGCGTATTCAAACTGTGTGGGACAGCGTAACCACAGAAACAATAGACGAATTAACTGATTACGTGGGTTACCACAATGAGTTTTTACGTTTATTTGGGTTTGGTATTGATGCTGTTGATTATGAACAAGATGTCGATCCAGTTGCCGCTATAGCTAACATGATTGATTAATTCAGCCATGTTTATTTGAAAAGTCGCTATGGCGACTTTTTTTATTGATAAATTTTACTTTATCGTTATTTAGCGGATTAATTTCCATCCCACCTCGCAAGCAATAGCACTTTGGTCTATATTGAATTTTATTCAAATGCGGCTAATAGGTTAAATAACTGCTCCTGTCGTATAAATTTCATAATTACACTCGCATAGTGACCCTGATTGATGTTAAAATTCGGGCAATATATGTGAGGAATTTTACTGCGTTGCTTGTTTTGTAATTTAAACAGGCGGTTCTTCGTTATCTTGAATTTGGCTTAGGGTTATCAAGAAAAGCGACGTGGTCGGTACGATTTTTCAGTTTCTTTCCGTTAATGTAGTGCAAGTGCGTATGATCAACATAAAAAAAGGTCTGGACTTACCCATAGAGGGCGCGCCTCAGCAAGTTATTCATGATGGTTCTACCGTCAAACGTGTAGCTGTGCTAGGTGAAGAGTTTATTGGTATGCGTCCAACCATGCATGTTCGTGTGGATGACCAAGTTAAAAAAGGCCAGGTACTTTTTGAAGACAAAAAGAATCCAGGTGTATTATTTACTGCTCCAGCTGCTGGTACAGTAAAAGAAATTAATCGTGGTGCAAAACGTGTGCTGCAATCTGTCGTTATTGAAATAAACGGCAGTGAGCAAATCACCTTTGACGCTTTCTCGACTGAGCAACTTTCGAGTCTCGATCGTGAAAAAGCCAAAGAAGTACTAATCCAGTCAGGTCAATGGACAGCATTACGTGCTCGCCCATTCAGCAAAGTAGCAGCTGTGGATGCAAATCCTAGTTCGATCTTTGTGACGGCTATCGACACTAACCCTCTTGCTGCAGATCCTGCAGTGATTATTGCTGAAAATGTACAAGCATTTGAAGCAGGTTTAGCTGTGGTATCACGTCTGACCGATGGTAAGGTATTTGTTTGTAAACAAGCAGGTAGCCAAGTACCTAGCTCATCAATTCCTCAAGTAGAAGTACATGAGTTTGGTGGCGTACATCCGGCTGGCCTTGTTGGCACACATATCCATCACTTAGATCCAGTATCGGTAAGCAAGCAAGTTTGGCATATCGGTTACCAAGACGTTATTGCCTTTGGTCACTTATTCCTAACTGGTGAAATTAGCACAGACCGTGTGATTTCTCTTGCTGGTCCGCGTGTTAAAAACCCGCGTTTAGTGAAAACTCAACTGGGTGCTGCTTTAGATGATTTAGTTGCAGGCGAATTAGAAGACGGCGATAACCGTGTTATCTCTGGCTCTGTTTTAGCGGGCGCTACTTCACAAGGTCCTCAAGCATTCTTAGGTCGTTACCACATTCAAGTATCGGTATTACTTGAAGGTCGCGAAAAAGAGTTGTTTGGTTGGATTGCTCCAGGCACAGATAAATTCTCTGTAACACGTACTTTCTTATCACACCTAACACCGAGTCGTTTATTTAAAATGACAACGTCAACAGGTGGTTCAAAACGTGCCATGGTACCACTTGGTAGCTATGAGCGTGTTATGCCTTTAGATATTTTGCCTACGCCTTTATTACGTGACTTAATTGCCCGTGATTTGGATAGTGCAATTTCATTAGGGGCGCTTGAACTTGATGAAGAAGATTTAGCGTTATGTACCTTCGTTTGTCCAGGCAAATACGAGTATGGTTCAATCCTACGCGATTGCTTGACTACGATCGAGAAGGAAGGCTAGAGAGATGGGTTTAAAGAAATTTCTAGAAGATATCGAGCCGCATTTTGAAGCCGGTGGTAAACATGAAAAGTTTTATGCGCTGTATGAAGCAGCTGCAACTATTTTTTATACCCCTGGTCACGTAAATAAAGGCGCGACACACGTTCGTGATAACATCGACCTAAAACGCATGATGATTTTAGTGTGGATGGCGACGTTCCCTGCAATGTTTTTTGGTATGTTCAATATCGGTCATCAGGCCGCTGGTGCATTAGCACAAGGTTTTGAACTAGCAAATTCTTGGCAAGTTGGCCTGTTCCAGATATTTGGTGGTGAATTAACTGCTGAATCCGGCTGGGGCGCTAAAATGTTTTATGGCGCATGTTTCTTCCTACCTATTTACGCAGTTACATTTGCTGTAGGTGGTTTCTGGGAAGTTATATTTGCTTCAGTGCGTAAGCATGAAATTAACGAAGGTTTCTTCGTAACGTCTGTGTTATTCGCGCTTATCCTACCTGCAACCATTCCTTTATGGCAAGTTGCACTAGGTATTACATTCGGTGTAGTAATCGCTAAAGAAATCTTTGGTGGTACTGGTCGTAATTTCTTAAACCCTGCATTAGCGGGTCGTGCGTTTTTATTCTTCGCATACCCTGCACAAATTTCAGGTGACACAGTATGGACCGCAGTAGATTCATTCTCTGGTGCAACTATGCTAGGTCAAGCGTTTGTTGGTTCACTTGATTAC
Organism: Pseudoalteromonas sp. SG43-7; assembly: GCF_014164295.1. Taxonomy (NCBI): domain Bacteria; kingdom Pseudomonadati; phylum Pseudomonadota; class Gammaproteobacteria; order Alteromonadales; family Pseudoalteromonadaceae; genus Pseudoalteromonas; species Pseudoalteromonas sp. SG43-7. Next base: position 18,899 of record NZ_JACJEY010000033.1, on the reverse strand, counting down.
AGCAACATGGCTCTTTGGTGGGATGCGTTTTATGGTTTCATTCAAGGTTCAGTAGGTGAGACATCTACACTTGCATTGCTAGTTGGTGGCTTATTCCTCATTTACGTACGTATTGCTTCATGGCGCATCGTGCTAGGTGTATTCTTGGGTATGGTGGCAACTGCATTCTTATTAAATGCAATTGGCTCAGATACTAACCCAGTATTTGCAATGCCTTGGCATTGGCACTTTGTACTTGGTGGTTTTGCTTTTGGTATGTTCTTTATGGCGACAGACCCTGTGTCTGCAGCATTTACTGACAAAGCAAAGTTCGCATATGGCGCACTAATTGGTGTGATGGTAGTAATGATCCGTGTAATTAACCCTGCATTCCCTGAGGGTATGATGCTAGCAATCTTATTTGCTAACTTATTTGCACCATTGTTCGATCACTTCGTAGTGCAAGCTAATATCAAGCGGAGGTTGGCACGTAATGTCTAGTAATAACGAATCAATCGGCAAAACGCTAAGCGTTGTTGTAGCACTATGTTTAGTGTGTGCAATCATCGTATCGTTTGCTTCAGTTCAGCTTCGCCCTTTACAGCAAGCTAACAAAACGCAAGATATTCAAAAAAATATCTTGGCAGCTGCGGGCATTGATGTGTCTGGTTCTGTATCAGAAACTTTTAAAGCTAAGATCGAAACTCGCCTAGTTAATATGGAAACAGGTGAGTCTCAAACTGGCGAAGCAGTTCAGGCTAAAATCGACGCTTTCGATTTTGAAAAAAGCAAGTTTGATCAAAAAATTAGCTTTGCATTAAAAGCAGAGGGCATTAAGGATATCGCTGGTATTCAGCGTATGACTCATGAGTCTCCTGCATATATCTCGAAAAAAGCAGACGGTTCTACAGATGCTATCATTTTACCAATCCAAGGTTATGGCCTTTGGGGTATTATGTATGGTTTCTTAGCGCTTGAAAGCGATGGCGAGACAATTAAAGATATTAACTTTTATAAGCACGGTGAAACACCAGGTCTAGGTGGGGAAATTCAAAATCCACAATGGACTGCTAAATGGGGTGGCAAAGAGCTACCTATTGATGTAGTAAAAAGCGGCGCTAAAAATGATCATCAAATTGATGGTTTATCTGGTGCAACTTTAACTTCAAATGGTGTTGATCACACAGTTGACTTTTGGACTGGCGAAAACGGCTTTGGTCCTTTCCTTGCGAGAGTACGTGAAGGAGCGTTGAAATAATGGCTGATACTAAAGAAATGAAGTCGGTCCTATTTGGTCCGGTACTGGCAAACAACCCAATCGCATTACAAGTACTTGGTATTTGTTCTGCGCTTGCGGTAACGTCGAGCTTAAAAAATGCTTTAATCATGTCAATCGCATTGACCTTGGTAACAGCGTTCTCAAGCTTCTTTATCTCAATTATTCGTAACCAGATCCCGTCATCTGTACGTATTATCGTGCAAATGACCATTATTGCATCATTGGTAATCGTTGTTGACCAAGTATTACAAGCCTTCTCTTATGCTACGGCGAAAGAGTTGTCTGTATTCGTTGGTCTAATCATTACTAACTGTATCGTAATGGGTCGTGCAGAAGCATACGCAATGAAGTCGCCGCCAGTAATGTCGTTCCTTGATGGTATCGGTAATGGCTTAGGTTACTCAGTAGTGTTACTGACTGTTGGCTTTATTCGTGAACTATTTGGTAAAGGGTCATTATTTGGTGTTGAAATCATCCCTCTTGTACAAGATGGTGGTTGGTATCAACCTATGGGTCTATTGATTTTACCGCCTAGTGCATTCTTCATCATTGGTTTATTCATTTGGGTACTTCGTACTTATAAGAAAGACCAAGTAGAAGCGAAAGGGTAAGGGGCAGACTGTGGAACATTATATTAGTTTATTCGTAAAAGCAGTTTTCATTGAAAACTTAGCTTTGGCCTTCTTCCTAGGTATGTGTACTTTCCTTGCAGTATCAAAGAAAGTTACAACGTCTATCGGTCTAGGTGTGGCAGTTATCGTGGTATTGGGTATCTCAGTACCAGTTAACAACTTGGTTTATCATGCGGTTCTTGCACCTGGTGCACTTGAGTGGCTTGGTTATCCTGACGCGGATCTTAGCTTTTTACGTTTCTTGACGTTTATCGGTGTTATTGCGGCACTTGTACAAATTCTTGAAATGGCATTAGATAAGTTCTTCCCAGCACTTTATAACGCGTTAGGTATCTTCCTACCATTGATCACAGTTAACTGTGCAATCTTTGGTGCGGTATCTTTCATGGTTGAACGTAACTATAACTTCACTGAATCAGTGGTTTATGGTATCGGTTCTGGTGTGGGTTGGGCGCTAGCAATTACTTTGCTTGCTGGTATCCGTGAGAAAATGAAATATTCAGACGTGCCAGACGGCTTACGTGGTTTAGGTATTACCTTTATCACTGTTGGCTTGATGGGTCTTGGCTTTATGTCATTCTCTGGCATTTCACTTTAATAGGTAGCGAGGATAAATCATGAGTTATGAGATTTTCTTAGGCGTTGGTGTTTTCATCGCTATCGTTGTACTGCTAGTTTTAGTCATCATTGGTGCTAAATCTCAGTTAGTTGCAAGCGGTGACATCATCATTGGCGTAAATGGCGATCCAGACAAAGCCATTACAACATCTGCAGGTACCAAGCTTTTAGGCGCGTTATCTGAGTCAGGTATTTTCGTATCATCTGCATGTGGTGGCGGTGGCTCTTGTGGTCAGTGTCGTGTACACATTCATTCTGGTGGCGGCGATATCTTACCAACTGAACTTGATCACATCTCTAAAGGTGAAGCCCGTGAAGGCTGTCGTTTAGCGTGTCAGGTAAATGTTAAAAATGACATGGAAATTGAACTTGAAGAGTCAATTTTCGGTGTTAAAAAATGGGATTGTGAAGTTATTTCTAACGATAACAAAGCAACTTTCATTAAAGAGCTTAAACTACAGATCCCTGATGGCGAGTCAGTACCGTTTCGTGCCGGTGGTTATATTCAGATTGAAGCCCCTGCGCATCACGTTAAATATGCTGATTTCGATGTACCAGAAGAGTATCGTGGCGATTGGAACCATTTTGGTTTCTTCAAGCTGGAGTCAAAAGTAGACGAAGAAACAATTCGTGCTTACTCAATGGCTAACTACCCAGAAGAAGAAGGCATCATCATGCTTAACGTGCGTATCGCTGCGCCGCCGCCAAGAGATTTAAGCTTACCTTGTGGTAAAATGTCATCGTACATTTGGTCACTTAAAGAAGGTGATAAAGTAACTATCTCTGGTCCATTTGGTGAGTTCTTTGCAAAAGATACTGATGCTGAAATGGTATTTGTAGGTGGTGGTGCTGGTATGGCACCTATGCGTTCACACATCTTTGACCAACTTAAGCGTTTGAACTCTAAGCGTAAGATGAGTTTCTGGTATGGTGCACGTTCTAAGCGTGAAATGTTCTATGTTGAAGATTTTGACGGCCTAGCGGCTGAAAATGATAACTTCGTATGGCATACCGCGCTTTCAGATCCACAACCAGAAGATAACTGGGAAGGCTATACTGGCTTTATCCATAACGTGTTATTTGAGAACTATCTTAAAGATCACGAAGCGCCAGAAGATTGTGAGTTCTACATGTGTGGTCCTCCAATGATGAACGCCGCTGTTATCACTATGTTGAAAGACTTAGGTGTTGAAGACGAAAATATCTTACTAGATGATTTCGGTGGCTAACACCCGTATCAAAACAGTTTAGTTTTGGTTAGAATATCAGCCTCGTAGCAATATATGTTACGGGGCTTTTTTATTTCCATTACTTAAGTAGGCTGCTATGAATAGAGTTTTTCACCGACAAGGCATGATTGCCATCTTTTTTCTTACCCTCACTTTACTCATTAGTGGCTGTGGCCAAAATGATGAGCCCCAAGAGTTATACCTTGAAGGTAAAACTATGGGTACTACTTACCATATTAAGGTCTTCGCCAAGCAACAAAAGCTGGATTCATTAAATTTATTACCAGAAGTAACTCTGTTGCTAAAAGATATAAATCAATCAATGTCGACTTATATTGATGATTCTGAAATCAACACTTTTAATCGTCTTCCCGCAGGTCAAGTTATGCCTATTAGCCGTGATTTTAGAGCAGTTGTAAGCGAGTCCATCCGCTTAGGAGAGTCTACTAAGACTCTTGATGTGACCATGGGACCACTGATTGATTTATGGGGTTTTGGTCCTGATAAAAAACCAACAAAACGTCCAACAGATGAAGAGCTCGCAGCCATGGTTGCACAAATTGGGGTTGATAAACTAATACTGACTGAGCAAGGCCTAGCGAAAACAGTCGCGGGTTTAGAATTATCATTTTCTTCTACTGCAAAGGGGTATGGGATAGATAAAGTAGCTGAATTATTAGAAAGCCATGACTTAACTGATTATATGGTTGAGATTGGTGGTGAGTTACGTGTATCAGGTAAAAAACCGAATGATCAAGATTGGCGTATCGCTATTGAGCAACCGGATGCTGAGCCTGGTGTGCGTAAAGTGCACCGTGTATTAGCGCCGGGTAATAACGGCATTGCGACATCGGGTGATTATCGCATTTACTATGAGATGGATGGTATTACCTATAGCCATTTAATTGATCCAGCAACCGGTATGCCAAGTCGTCATGATCTAGTATCGGTTACTGTATTGCATCCATCAGCGATGACAGCTGACGGCCTTGCAACAGCACTGACTGTGATGGGGATGGATAAAGCCAAAGCCTATGCTGAAAAAAATGATTTACCGGTTTATCTGATCGGCAAATCAAAAGATGGCTTAGTGACTTATTCGAGCCCTGCATTTAAACCCTATTTGTAGCGCGGTTTAAATCAGTTTATAATAGCAACAGCTTGGTGATTATCATCAAGCATTATTTTATTGCTGATCAATAGGGGCTAAGCAATGTCACTTTTTCTTCTTACGTTTGGTTTACTGCTTTTAATTGTCGCAGCGATGGCTGTGGGCATGATAGTGCAAAAGAAATCTATGGCCAGCAGCTGTGGTGGTTTAGGCTCTGTAGGCATTGATAAAGCTTGTGATTGTGATGACCCATGCGACAAACGCAAAAAGCGTATGGCAAAAGAGCAAGTTTGGAAAGAAAACCAAATATTATAAGCTCTTGATAGCTATCAAATATACATTAAAAAGCGCCTCTTTAATAACAGGCGCTTTTTTAATGCCCACTTACGGCTAAAATGTGTCAAGTAATCGACCACTGCGACAATATGTCACACCCAGTGAAGCTCGTATGGACTGTATAATATGATGTATTCCTAATCGTTTATTCACTGCAGGCATTGATTATCAATTAACAACTTAATTAACAACGCAATTAAACTTGGCTGCGAAACTGCGTGCGCTTTCTGATTACGAATTAGCACTAAGTAATAGCCAAGGACGATATGGTGACTTTACTCAACTTGGGCTTAAAGCAAGTTATGACGTTAATTCGGCACTGATGTTAAGCGCGCAAGTTGATAACTTAACTGATGAGTATTATGAATATGTATGGTGGGATGGCTCGCAAACTCTGCATAGCCCAGCACAAGGTCGTGCTATATCTGTTGCAATTAAGTTTAAGTATTAATGAGTAAGCAGTTACTCGCGTGGCGCAAGTTGGCAAGGCGACTCCATCTATGGTTGGGGTTAAGCCTTGGCATGTTTTTTGTGATCCTTTGCTTGTCAGGAGCTGCACTTGTTTATTATCCGCAAATAGATACCTGGTTGCATCCGGAATTAGTAAATGCAGCGCAGCAACCGTGTGATTACAACACTGCATTAAAAACATTACGCATGCAGTATCCAGATAAGCTGGGACCGTGGCGGTTTGAAGTGACCCCTGAACAACAATTCATTCCGGCGCGCTATTATAACCCTCAAGAGACTCAAGGGCAGGATTTTGCACCTATGATGGTGTGGTTGTCAGCTGATGGCAGCACCTTGCTCAGAAAGTCATTTTGGGGCGATTACCTAGTAACTTGGCTGTATAACTTGCACTTTACTTTACTACTTGGCAGTACAGGGACAATTATTGTCGGTTACTTTGGAATTGGCAGCGCGCTCTTATTACTCGCAGGTTTAGTTGCGTGGTGGCCTAAGTCAGGTTTTTGGTTGAGGCAATTGCGTTTTAAGCGCCGCGCTGCTTTATTAGGACGCATGTACGATTGGCATAAAACAATCGGTTTAGTGATGTTGTTACCCTTGTTTATTCTTACTAGTACCGGTGCGATGCTAGCCTTGCCCAAAGAGACCAATGGCTTGCTTGGCTGGGCACTGGGTAAAGTCGAAAGTGCTGCAAGACCAGCACCACAGTTAACTTTTTCAAACCCGCAAATTAGTGTTACTCAGGCTGTGAAAATAGCACAAACACAACTGCCTAAAGCGCGACTTGCATGGATAGAAACTCCCAGCGTAAACCAAGGCTATTATCGACTGCGCATGCAGGTAAGTGATGATAAATCGACACGTTTTCCAAACAGTTATATTGATATTAATCCGCGCTCAGGTGAGGTAGTGAAGGTCTTCGATCTTAGGCAGCAAGGAACAAGTAACCAAATCAAAAACTGGCTACATCCCTTGCATAATGGCAGTGTAGGTGGGCTAAGCCTTAAAGTTCTGTGGATCATCGCCTCGTTGGCAAGCTTAGTGTTGGCTTGGCTAGGTTGGTATCGTTATTACCTACGTAAAAATACAGCCAAAAAGATCGCAAAAAATAACAAGCCCTGAGAACAGGGCTTACCTAACGTACTTAAATTTAAAGTTTTATAAGTTGACTACCTAATACGGCGTATTCGATGTGTTTATCGTTGCGTAGTAAAAAGTGTGCTTTAGCTCCACACTTTAGCATCGCGGTTTAAATCTATTCCTTGCGCATTAAAACGGGTTTGCAGCTGTGCGCCATCGGGATTGACCATAGGAATGATCATCAGTGATAGTTTTTTTTGCCAATTTTCTCGCCATGCATCATTTTTTGTTTCGATTGCATAGCTTAAAAAATCCGTTAATGCGGCACTTGCCGTATTTTCATCACCATGCATTTGGCTCCACATCATAACTTTGATTGGCCCCGAGCCAATATAAAATGCATCAATTGATTTACCTAAGAATGATTGACCTAAATTTTTTCGCTCTATGCTGGGGTGAGCAGCTAACGTATCTAGTAAAGGAGCAAGATCAGCGTGTGTAATCGCTGCTTTGTTTAATCCTTTAATTTGGTGCATTGCGATTGGTGCGGCAGTTAAGCTAAATGAGTAACTAAGTAAGCTAACTAGTATGGTTTTGCGAATCATATTAATATCCTGTTATTCTTATTTTGCAATTTTTTAAGAATATAATATTAATGTGGATCGGTCCAAAATTATCTTCACTTTAAGTGAAATCATTTCTCATAACTGTGATGCTTTACGGGCTTTATTTTCAATTGATTGTTTATTATAAAATAATATCTTTTGATAAAGTTTTTTGTGAACATTTAAGTTGATTTTAGGGCTAAAATTTAGACTAAAGTCTATGGGTTAATTTTTTTCATCTATCAGATTTATTTTTATCAGTTGTAAGCTTTGAGCTATTACACTAAATTTAGTTTCAAGGAAGCGAAATGAACAAGCCGCTTACAAAGAATCTTTATAATTGTGTGTGAAGATGTTGTCAAAGGCGGTTCAAGTTTAGTACAAACTGGGCTTGAACTGTTTTTATTTTACTGCCACATGATTAGACGAACTGAAAGTTTGTCACTGAATTACAGTGTTTATTGAACAACGCTAAAACTGAATCTTTATAATTGTGTGTGAAGATGTTGTCAAAAAGACAGTTCAAGTTTAGTTAACCTGAGCTTGAACTGCTTTTATTTACTGCCACGCGATTAAATGAACTTATTGTTCATCAGTGAATCTACAATACGTATTGAAAAATATTAGAACCGAATCTTTATAATTGTGTGTGAAGATGTTGTCAAAAAGACGACTCAAGTTAGGGGATAACTTGGCTTGAGTTGCTTTTTATTTTAACCGACATGCAGTTAGATGGCGAAGCAGCCAATACCAAATTCAATAGCGAATACGCTATTAAACGAATCTTTATAATTGTGTGTGAAGATGTTGTCAAAAAGACGACTCAAGTTAGGGGATAACTTAGCTTGAGTTGCTTTTTATTTTCTAAAAGCCGCCAATTATCATTTAAGTTATTTTTAAAGCGCCAGTATGGCGCTTTTTTTATAGCTGTAATTCAACATATTAATAAAAAGTTAGCCCGCTATGTTGTTTTATACTTGTAGCTTGTGTTGACTTTGTTATAATCCTCCCGAAATTTCAGTAATTACTGAAACTTTATTGATGAAGATCATAACAACGAAGTGGAAAATAGCGTAAAGCCAGTCGCTTTACTTCGTAATATATAACCAATAAGGCCATATACGTTTGAATTCGCAAAATTGTCCGCCAGCAAAAACGCACTCTACGCTTAGTAGATGGCAGTTGCGTGCGCGTGCACTTTTTGCCGGACGAGAGCTATTTTCTGTATTAGTTATTTTATTAATTAATTCAGCCATGCTGGTAAATGGTAGTATTGAAGATGCGACAGAGCTAAAAAGCTTATTAACTGAAGGGGCTGTATATGAGTCATCTTTAATTAATGTATTGGGCTTTTTGGCATATCCAGTTGTGTCGTGCCAGTTACTCATTGGTTTATGTTGGTTGATTTTTCACTTTTTCCCAGCGCGTCGTGCTGGGGTTATTTTACGCAAAGCAGCCTTTGCTTTTCGTCAAACAAAAACATCTTTAGTAGTACACAGCGCTCATGGTTGTCGTGCTCCACCTCTTGTTAATGGTTGAACGCTACTCGTTATAGATAGTTTGGCTTTTAACTATTCTGCTGATTCTGTCCGCTGTAATAACGCTTAGCCGCAGTGTACCTGCGATTCAACCAACACCCTCAAATTCCTTTATTGCTTTTTTGATGCTTAGTATTTTTTATGGCGCTAAAAAGTTACCTGAGGAATATTCAAACCGTTGTTTTTACGCTTTTATTTAGAGTTGTAGGGGCAGCACATATCAAATTTTAGGTTGTAGGATAGTCCTTTGTTAATTCGAAACCTCTGTAATATTGCTCTGGGCACAACTGTGCTCGCACTGACTGGCTGTAAAGGCGGTGTGCTTGATCCAAAAGGGCAAGTTGGGATAGATGAAAAAAATCTGATCATCATTGCCACTGTGCTGATGTTAATTGTGGTTATTCCTGTGATTGTGATGACCTTGTACTTTGCGTGGAAATATCGTGATGGCCAAGAGCAGCAAATTTATGCGCCAAAATGGGCACACTCAGGAAAAATTGAAGCCGCAGTCTGGGCCATTCCTATTGTGATAGTGATTGTACTGGGTGTCATTACTTGGCAATCAACGCAACAGCTTGACCCTTATAAACCGCTTGAAGGTAAAGGCAAACACTTAACAGTTGAAGTGGTATCACTGAATTGGAAATGGCTGTTTATTTATCCTGAGCAAGGTATTGCTACGGTTAATGAATTGGTATTTCCAGCCAATGTACCGGTGGAATATAAAATCACCTCAGAAAGTACCATGAACTCATTTTTCATCCCACAACTAGGTAGCCAAATCTACTCGATGGCGGGCATGGAAACTAAGTTGCATTTGATTGCTAATGAACCGGGTACGTTTAAAGGCTTTTCTGCTAACTACAGCGGCGCAGGTTTTACTGGTATGAAATTTAATGCCATAGCTACGCCAACGCAAGCTGACTTTGATACGTGGGTAAACAAGGTGAAAAGCCAAGCTAATACGCTCACTAAAGCGAATTATGATGCACTGGCATTACCGAGTGAAAACAACCCGGTGACTTATTTTGCTGATGTTGATGATGGCTTGTTCCACACCATCATTATGAAATATATGCAAGCACATGGTGATATGAACAAAATGCACAGTGCAATGCCTGAGCACAGCGGTCATGAAAATCACACAATGCACAGCGAGGGCGAGGAATAATTATGTCGTTATTTGGAAAATTATCGTTAGATGCCATTCCGTTTCATGAACCTATTTTGATGGTGACAATGGCGGTAGTAGTGATTGCAGGGGCATTGATTGCAGCTTTAGTCACAAAATATAAAAAATGGGGGGTGCTATGGCACGACTGGATCACCTCAATCGATCATAAACGCTTAGGTGTGATGTACATTATCCTTGCCTTGATCATGCTGTTTCGTGGTTTCTCAGATGCCATTATGATGCGGGCACAATTGGCGCTTGCTACAGGAGGCGCAACGGGTTATTTGCCGCCAGAGCATTATGACCAAATCTTCACCGCGCATGGGGTGATCATGATCATCTTTATGGCGATGCCATTTATGATTGGTCTAATGAACATTGTATTGCCACTGCAAATTGGTGCGCGCGATGTAGCATTTCCGTTTTTAAATAATCTAAGTTTTTGGCTTACTGCCGGTGGTGCAATATTAATTAATATTTCATTGTTCTGTGGTGAATTTGCAAAAACCGGTTGGGTCGCTTATCCGCCGCTATCGGAGATGTCTTTTAGCCCTGGAGTCGGGGTCGATTATTATATTTGGGCACTGCAAATATCAGGTATTGGTACACTATTAACGGCAGTAAACTTTTTAGTAACAGTGTTTAAAATGCGTGCCCCTGGTATGCGTTTAATGCAAATGCCAATTTTTACCTGGACATGTACATGGGCAAATATCTTAATTGCTGCGTCATTCCCAATCTTAACTGCGGTGTTGACTATGTTAACGCTAGACCGTTATTTAGATTTCCACTTCTTTACTAATGAAGCTGGCGGTAACGCCATGATGTACATCAACCTGTTCTGGGCTTGGGGTCATCCTGAAGTGTATATCTTGATTTTACCTGCGTTTGGTATTTTCTCTGAAGTTATCTCGACCTTTACCGGTAAACGTTTATTTGGTTATAAATCTATGGTTTATGCCAGCGGTGCAATTTCTATCTTAGGTTTTATTGTTTGGTTACACCATTTCTTCACTATGGGGTCCAGTGCTAATGTTAATGCATTCTTTGGCGTAATGACCATGGTCATTGCGGTGCCCACCGGAGTGAAACTGTTTAACTGGTTATTTACTATTTATCGTGGTCGTTTACGCATCACAGTTCCTGTACTTTGGACACTTGGCTTTATGGTGACCTTTACCATCGGCGGGATGACAGGGGTACTACTAGCAATCCCAGGTGCTGATTATGTATTACACAACAGCCTATTCCTGATTGCACATTTTCATAACACCATCATCGGTGGTGCGGTATTTGGATACTTGGCTGGTTTCGCATTTTGGTTCCCTAAAGCAATGGGCTTTAAACTTCACGAAGGTTGGGGCAAGGCGTCTTTCTGGTGTTGGTTAATTGGTTTCTTTGTTGCATTTATGCCGCTATACGTACTTGGTTTCTTAGGTATGACACGTCGCTTAAACCACACCAATAACCCAGATTGGAATATCTGGTTGTACATTGCCTTTGTCGGTGCGGTGATCATTATGTTTGGTATTTTGTTCCAAGTTGTACAGCTTATTGTGAGCTTTAAAAATCGCGAAGCATTAAAAGATACAACCGGCGATCCGTGGAATGGTCACACGCTTGAGTGGTCAACATCGTCACCACCACAGTATTACAACTTTGCTACTATCCCACATGTGCATGACATTGATACTTGGACTGATATGAAAGAAAAAGGCCAAGCGTATCAACAAAAAGCAAGCTATGCGCCTATTCATATGCCAAAAAATACTTCGGCAGGGGTGATGATGAGTGCGTGTTTTACCACATTCTGTTTTGCCATGATTTGGCATATTTGGTGGTTGGCAATTGTCGGTGTTATTGCTGGCATCACGGTATTCTTTAAGCGCTGTTACACCAGTGATGTTGATTACTACGTGCAACCAGAAGAAATTCTTGAAATTGAAAGTGCACATAATAAAAGTGCAACAACATTTAACCAAGGTAAGGAGTTCAGCGCATGAGTGCTACCTCTGCAGATATAAATATCATCAATCATGATGCCCATGCTCACGAGCATCATGATACTGGTGGCGATACGGTATTTGGTTTTTGGCTTTACTTAATGACCGACTGCTTATTGTTTGCCTCATTTTTTGCAACCTACGCTGTGCTTTATATGAATACAGCAGGAGGCGTATCTGGCAAAGATATTTTTGAACTGGACTTTGTAGCGGTTGAAACTGCTGCATTGCTACTAAGTAGTATCACTTTTGGTTTTGCGATGATCTCAGCTCATGCGCAAAAGAAGGCCGCTACATTAACGTGGCTGGCAATTACTTTTGCTTTTGGTGCTGTGTTTATTGGTATGGAAATTTATGAATTTCATCATTTAATTGCCCATGGTAATGGCCCGCAGCGCAGCGCATTTTTAACCTCGTTCTTCTCTTTAGTAGGCTTACACGGTATGCACGTAACCGCTGGTCTGATTTGGATGGCGACGATGATGTTCGAAGTGTCACGTCGTGGTTTAAACCCAGCAACCGTTACACGTTTAAGTTGCTTAAGTTTGTTTTGGCACTTTTTAGATGTGGTATGGATCTGCGTATTTACCGTTGTTTACTTAATGGGAGTGATGTAATGAGCCACAGTGAATCACATGTATTTAATGAGCTACATACACAAAGCCATAGTGATGCTTCACATGGCAGTGTTAAAGACTATTTAATAGGTTTTGTTTTATCAATCATTCTAACGGCCATTCCATTTTGGGCGGTGATGAGCGGTACATTGTCAAAACCAACCACATTTGCCTGTGTTGTCGTAATGGCCATTGTGCAAATTTGGGTGCATTTAAAATACTTCTTGCACCTGAACTTTACCACCGAAGACGGTAAAGCCAGTTCGTTATCGTTCATCTTCAGTGCGCTGATCATCGTTATGGTGGTTGGCCTGTCTGTATGGATCATCTACGAATCGAACGCCATGATGATGTACTAGCCCCAGCTAGTACGTTTTCGTAAAGCAAAGAATAGGGGAACTGCAGATGTTTCGTCGTTATTTAAAGGTCACTAAGCCCGGTATTATCATGGGTAATTTGATCTCGGTTGCGGGTGGGTTTTTACTCGCCTCGCGTGGTGATATTGATGGCTGGCTAATGCTTGCTACATTAGTTGGCTTATCGCTGGTGGTAGCCTCAGGTTGCGTGATCAATAATGTGATCGACCGTGATATTGATATTCGCATGGCGCGCACGCGAACACGGGTAACCGTTACCGGTGAAATGTCTGCAACCACGGCTTTGCTGCATGGCACAGTACTTGGCTTACTAGGCTTTGCTTTACTAATGGTTTTTACTAACTGGATTGCGGTATTTTTTGCTGTGTTTGGTTATGTCATATACGTGGGTGTTTACAGCTTATATATGAAGCGTCGCTCAGTGTATGGCACGTTTATCGGTAGTTTATCAGGAGCAGTACCACCAGTGGTAGGGTACTGCGCTGTTTCAGCACAGTTTGATGTTGGCGCGTTGATCTTATTAGTAATGTTTAGTTTGTGGCAAATGCCGCACTCTTATGCGATTGCTATTTTTCGCTATAAAGACTATCAAGCTGCGCGTATTCCGGTATTACCGGTAGCGCAAGGTATTGATAAAGCTAAACATCATATTGTGTTGTATATCGCGGTATATGCGTTAGTGGTAATGTTATTAACCATTGGCGGTTATACCGGTATGGCTTTTTTAGCTGTAGCTTGCACTACTAGTTTTTGGTGGTTATTAATGGCGCTGCGAGGTTATCGTCGTAATATTGATATTAGTGGTTGGGCACGCCAAGTATTTGCGTTTTCAATTGTGAATATCACTGCACTGAGTATCGCCATGGCAGTTGATTACCAAAATATTGCCCCGCATCTGTTTGCTTTTAACTAATTACTAAACCGAGTTTATTTCAAAGTTAACCAAAGGCTCTAAGATCTCCGAGGAGCCTTTTTTCATTTTTATAGCACCGCTAATTGATTAACTCAGCAATACTGAGTTTCCCCGCTAACATTAAACTTTGCTTTATGGCTGCACGTATTTCAGCTGGCTTGTTTTGACTAAGTTTAAAATTGCCCTGCCAATGAATGGTAATAAATTCAATAAAACTTAATTGTTGATACATTACATGGCGATGCTTTACTGGTACTTCATCAAGTTGCCATTTAGTTGTATCAGGTTGGGTAAAGTGTTGCTCAAAGTGATCGGTTAATCGTTGCATGATCTGTTCTTTGTGCTGTTGGTCTTTAACAATACGTACTTTAGCTGTCACATAAACACTCGAATAAAGCCAACTAGGTAGGGTTTTATTGTGTGCGTAAGCGGGCGATAAATAGCAATCATCGCCACTAAATAATAGCTTCACTGATTGACCATCAAATGATGACAGGGGGTTATATTTGGCCACATGGCCGATAAAAACTTCGCGAGCTGGGTCATATAATAATGGCACGCGGCATATATCATTGAGTTGGTTTTGTGTATTAGGCATTAAAATGGTCGCCAGTGGATAGTTATTTACTAACTGTTGTAATTGCTTACTATCATGTTGTTGAAAATGGGCCGCTGGGTACATTATAGTTTTCCTTCTAACTGAGATTTTATTGTCGGCCATTGCTCGTCTATAATACTGAACTGAGCGGTGTTTCGGTATGAGCCATCGGCAAGTAACCTGTCTTTATAACTAATGCCTTCAAAGCGGGCGCCAAGGCGTGTTATAGCATTACGCGATTTTTGGTTTTGTTCATGGGTATTAAAAATAATACGCACTAGGCCTAATTCTTCGAACGCATATTGCAGTAGCAAGTATTTAGCGTGGGTATTTACAAAACTACGTTGCCACTTTTTAGCAATAAATGTGTGGCCAATCTCGGCGCTGTAATTTTGTTTATCTAACCTAAATAAACGTGTAGTACCAAGCACCTGCTTACTTACTTTATCAACTATGGCGTAGACTATTTGTTGTTCGGCATTAAACTGCGCTGTATTGATAAACCAATCATCGAGAATTGCACGGGTTTGGGTGTAATTCATTAAAACCCAACGCCATATTTGTGGATCTTGGCCTGCTTGATATAGCCCCTCAAGGTGGTTTTGTGTCAGTGGCTCTAAAGCCAGCTTATTGGTTTGATGAATGTGTTTTGTAAACATGATAAGCCCCATATTTTGCTATTTATGAATAACAAAGGTACGCTACTTTGGTCAGTAATAAACAACCAGTTTTAGCTTTTTAACTAGACCAGTTTAGAGTGTTTTTGGAGTCGTAATGCAGCCGTTAGTTATTGAATTTGATGAGTCAGAGCCTGCCAAATATTTGCAACTGGCCAGCGCGATACGCAGTGCCATAATGCAAGGCAAGCTTGCGCCAGGGGTAAAACTCAGCTCGGCGCGTGTCATGGCAAACACTTATCAGCTCAATCGCCATACAGTGATGAATGCATTGCAATTATTAGTAGCGGAAGGCTGGCTTGAATCTCAGCAGCGCTCAGGTTATCGGATCACCAAGTCATTGCCCATTCAAAGTAGTGTTAGTACCTCAAGTACTCCAATACTGAAAGCAAAACCTTATCAATTTGCTAAAACATTGGCTGTGCCTGCTGCTGGAATGGATTTAACTGCATATAGATATAACTTTGCTGGTGGCTTGCCTGATCTTGCCAGTTTCCCACAAAAAGAATTTAAACGCTCCGTCAGCCATGTGTGTAATCACTTAGATATCAATCAACTGCATTATGGGCAGGTCAGTGGTAACGAGCAATTAAAAGCTCATATTTGTGATTACTTATACAAAGCGCGTAATTTAAACGTAAGCGACGTATTGATCTGCAATGGCTCGCAAGAAGCACTGTTTTTAATCGCAAAAGCGTTTATAAAAAAAGATGATTTTGTCGCAGTAGAAACGTTAGGTTATCCGCCAGCAAGGCAAGCATTTGCAGCTTGTGGCGCGCAATTGGTTGATATAAAACAAGACGATGAAGGCTTATGTGTTGATGATTTAAAAGCCCAGCTAGAATGTTATCCAATTAAAATGCTGTACTTAACGCCGCTGCACCAATACCCAACTACCGTGACCTTATCGCCAACGCGGCGCTTGCAAATTTATCAACTGTGTTATGCCCATAACGTGATGATCATCGAAGATGACTACGACCATGAATTTCATTATCGCTGTCAGCCATTACAACCCATGGCCGCCGATGACCCCGCGGGCATTGTTATTTATCTATCGACGTTTTCAAAGATTATGTTTTCAGCCGCACGTATCGGTTATATCTGCGCAGCGCCTGAAGTATTAGCGCAATTAACTGCGTGGAAGCAGCTGATGAACCATAAGAACGATGTGATCATGCAATTAGCTGTGGCGCACTGGATGAAAGAAGGTGGCTTTGAACGCCATTTAAAGCGTATGACCAAACTGTATAAACAGCGCTATGAAGCGATGGATGCCTATTTAATAGAGCTACAAGCACTTGGGCATCCTATAGAATATAAAAAGCCCGACGGCGGTATGGCGATGTGGGTCAACTTTAATAAAGACACTCAGCACTTAAAAGCGCAGTTAGCAAAGCAAGGTATATATTTACAAACCCAAGCCGAGTTTTACTTTACCAACTCAGTACGTAGCTTAAAACCCATAAACTATAGCTATGCTCGGCTTGGTTTTGCAGGACAATCGAGCGAGAAGATGCAGCAAGGGTTAAAGTTTATAACTATGCAACTATTTTCGAGTAAATAATTTTTTACTGCAAACCTTCAACATCAAAATAGAGCGGCTTTAAGGTACCACAGTTGGCAAATTTATAGGTTAATTCGCTAGCATTTGGGACGCGTTTTGATGTGCGAAATTTTTGTAAACAGGCATTGGTTAAATCTGCATAAATAAGGTGATTAAAACTCGGTGCTTGGGTTATTTTATGGATATAAATTCGCTCATTATTTTTGAGGGTGATCATGTCGTATTCTTGCCACTGCGATGATTCGTTCAAATCAGTTAATTCCCGCGCATAAAGTAATTTACTCATTACAATAGGTCTATGTTGATAAACCAAACTGCCATCGCGCTGGTAGTGTCCGGCATACACATCTGCCGTAATTGTTAGTTCTTCGCCACGCATTAGCCGTTGAATATTAAACGGTTGTGGTTTGATAGTAATAAGCTCTGCATCACGTACCAGGCTTAAAAAAGCGACATCTGGGTTTTCAATTTGATAAACAACTTGCACATCGTGAGGTAATTTATAAGTCGGTAGGCTAACTGCAAAAATACGCGAGCCTTGATTAACGAGCACCATAGCATGCTCCGCATTGTAAGCTGGGTTAATCGGCGGAAGCTCTTCTTTTACAGCTTCTTCTTCGGCGTTGGCAATGCTCGACATAAATGCAAGTAACAAAATAAACAACAGTCGCATAACGATCTCAATAAAGGTATGAATTTAAAGTGTAGTCAAAAATACTGTTTTAGCAGTTTTATACTCTGCTTTTAAAACAGCGCAGCTTGCTCTATAACAATTGCGTGGCGTTTTGCAAGGCGCAAGTGATCTCTGTCATAACCTCCGCCAATCACGCTTGCCACTGGCGTATTGTGCTCAATACAGCGCTTAAACACTAAGTGATCACGTTTTTCAATGCCTTGCCAGCTAACATCAAGCTTACCTAAGCCATCTTGTTGCCAAATATCAACTCCGGCATCATACAGCACTAAATCAGGGTTAAGTTCTCTGAGTAAAAAGCGCAAGGTATCATCAACAACCCCTAAATATTCATCATCTTGCATATTATTAGCTAAACCAATGTCGAGATCGCTGGCTGATTTGCGAAATGGAAAATTTTTTTCACAATGAATTGAGCAGGTATATGCATAAGGTTGGTGTTGTAACATCGCCGCAGTACCATCGCCTTGATGTACGTCTAAGTCAAAAATTAATACATTAGTCAATTCGCCTGACTGAATAAGCGTTTGTGCGGTAAAGGCTAGGTCGTTGACCATACAATAGCCAGAGCCAAAATCGCTGTGAGCGTGGTGTGTACCGCCGGCTAAATGGCATGCAATGCCGTGCTCAAGAGCTAAGCGCGCAGTTTGCAACGTGCCTTGAGGTGCGGTAAAAGTTCGTGCCATTAATTGTTCTGACCAAGGTAGCCCAATACGACGCATCGCTTTATCATCTAAGCGGTTATGCCATAAATCTTGAATGTAATTATCACAATGTACCAATTCAAGCGCCTCAGGGCTGCCAAGTTGAGGTGTGATTAGGTTGCTATTCGCCAAACCAAGTGCTTTTACTTGTTGGTATAAATGGGCAAATTTACTCATTACAAAACGATGGTTAGGGTCAAAGTTAAACGAATAGTTAGGGTGATAAACCAGCGGTAAGTGTTGATTAAGAGCCATAGTCAGATTGCGTTGCGAATTTTCTCTAGGGTAACCTACAGGGCAATTTCAATCCAGTTACTTGCTTTACGCACTGTGGATCAAACTCTCAAGTTCACGGTGCAGTAGTGTATCGTCAGCGAGGTTTAACTCAATTAAACGCTTTAAATGGGTAATACTATCTATATCAATATGGGTACATTTTAAACCTATATGTTGTTGTTCGATATGGCAAATAGTGACAGTCATCGCGATGATTACTTCACTTTGCGGGAGTTTAAAGGCAAGAATAGCACTACTGTTTTTTGTAAAGTTAAAGTCATTATTGCGACTAACCAGAGCGCCATTTAATGATATATCGAGCAACTGGCAGGGGTAACTATGGGTATTATTGGTTAAATGCGCGGGAGTTGAAAATAAAATGCGCGTGTAATGTCGGCGGTTTTCCATCACTATTCCTTTTAGG
>NZ_JACJEY010000032.1:0-49971 GCF_014164295.1 Pseudoalteromonas sp. SG43-7 | reverse complement strand
ATCTCTGTCGCTTTAGTGCTACTTATCAATTTACGTAAAACTGATCTAACCGCCGCAACATTCAGAGATGCACTTATTTACGCCACAGTAACGTGGATTATAGCCGGTGTGTTAGGCGCCATTCCTATTCTAGTCGTCACTGGCGTTAACTTTAGCGACGCGGTATTTGAGTCAATCAGCGCCTTAACCACCACTGGCGCAACGGTGTTATCAGGGCTCGATAACATGCCTGCTAGCTTTTTATTGTATCGACAATTCTTACAATGGATGGGCGGTTTAGGCATTGTAATTTTTGTAGTGGCTATTTTACCTATGTTGAATATTGGTGGCATGAAATTATTAAAAGCAGAAACACCAGGCCCCATTAAAGACGAAAAATTAACTCCGCGCGTTGCCAGTACCGCTCATTATTTATGGGGCGTTTATTTAGCAATCACCGTACTTTGTACTTTAGCCTATTATGCTGGCGGAATGAGTTTTTACGATGCGATTGCACATGCCTTTACCACGGTTTCAACTGGGGGCTTTTCAACCCATGATGCCAGTATGTGGTATTACCACAGCCACTTACTGCTGTGGATAGCTAATGTATTTATGCTTGCAGGAGCGATTAACTTTGCCTTGCACTTCAAAGTAGCGCACAAAAGAGCCATTACTAGTTATTATCATGATGAAGAGACGCGTTATTTTATTTATATAGTGGTGCTTTTATCGGTTCTTTTAACCACCATGCTACTGCTTAAAGACAGCTACTCAAATGTACTTGAAGCATTTAGTTTCTCTACATTTCATATTATTTCTTTTATTACCAGCACCGGTTATGGCGCAGCAAGCTTTACTGACTGGCCAGCTGAGGCTGGGTTTTTACTGGTTATTGCCGGCTATCTTGGTGGTTGTGCAGGTTCAACGGCTGGCGGAAATAAAATAATTCGTAACATTATTGTTGGCAAAATGATTAATAACAATATTAAACAGCTGCTTCACCCAAGAGCGATATTTACACTGAAGTATCAAGGATCGCCCGTTAAAGAAGATGTACGCCATGCAATTATGGCATTTATGACCTTTGCTGTTGGTTCAAGCTTACTGTTTACAATGTTGCTTATGGCAACGGGTCTGGATTTTTGGAGCGCATTTACTGCAGTAGCTGCATGCGTCAATGTACTTGGCCCTGGATTTGGTGAAGTTGGCGCTAACTTTCAACCCGTTTCAGACACCGGTATTTGGATACTCTCGGTCGCTATGATCGTGGGTCGGTTAGAATATTTTACTGTTTTTGCACTTTTTACTCATAGCTTTTGGAAAAAATAACGAAGGAATACTATGGCACATTTTACAGTTATCGGTTTAGGCCGCTTTGGCATTGCAGCAAGCTTGGAGTTGATCCATTTAGGACACACAGTGACTGGCGTTGATAGCAACCCAAAACTCGCCGAAAAGTATGTTGAGCACTTATCAGAGACAGTGGTATGCGATTCAACAGATGAAGCGGCGTTAAAGGAGCTCGATTTAGCAAATAGTGAAGCGGTCTTAGTCGCGATCGGTGAAGATATGCAGTCCAGCATATTGTGTACCTTAGCACTAAAAAATTTAGCGGTTAAACAAATATGGGTTAAAGCCAGCACCAAAGCGCATCATACGATTATATCAAAGTTGGGTGTCTCGCGTATTATTCACCCAGAAGAAGAAATGGGTGTGCGCGTTGCACAAGCGCTTAATTACCCGATAGTGAACGACTATATTTCATTAGGCAATGGCTTATACGTTGTTGAAGTAAGTATAAAAGCTCACCTACATAAAACAAAACTAGGGCATCTACTCAGAGAAATAAAAGGCACTGTAGACCCTCTATTGGTAAAGCGCGCCAAGCAAACGTTTGTCAAGCTTGATGACGACTTTGAGTTACATACCCACGACACCTTACTGCTATCAGGTAGCCGAGTCGAATTAAACTATCTAGCTCCAAGGCTGTTATAACCATGGTTTTATGGCACCCTCTCAAAACGCCTATTGAGCGCAAAGTCAGTGGGCATAAAAAAATCAATGCTGCACCGCCGCTTATTTTATGCTGCAGCTTTTTGATATTAATCGCACTAGGGGCTTTAGCATTAAAGCTGCCTTTTGCCACCAATGAACCTATTTCGTGGATACAAAGTGCCTTTACTGCAACATCGGCGGTAACCGTCACCGGATTAGTTGTGGTAGACACAGGCTCCGCATTTACCCCTTTTGGCCAAGGGGTGATCGCGCTATTAATTCAACTTGGTGGCTTGGGTTTGATGACATTTGCAGTGGTAACCTTGCTGGCATTGGGTAACAAAGTTGGCTTTATTCAAAAAACAGTAACTAAAGCAGCTTTTAATCAAACAGATACATCAACACTTTTGAGTACGGCAAAATCAGTGTTGCTTTTTGCCATCATTGTTGAGTCACTCGGTGTTGTTATTTTAACGCTGTACTGGCTCCCTGAGCTGGGCTTACAAACCAGCTTTTTCCATGCGTTGTTTTATACCATTAGTGCATTTAATAATGCGGGATTTGCGCTTAGCCCCAACAGCCTAATGCAGTATGTTGACGATCCTGTGATCAATCTTACCGTTACTGGTTTGTTTATTATCGGTGGCCTAGGTTTTACCGTACTCATGGATGTGTATAAATCAAAACGTTGGGCAGCCCTTAGCACCTATAGTAAGTTAATGCTGATCAGCACGGTTATCATCAATATTGTAGCGCTGGTACTGATTTACGTTATTGAATATGACAATCCAAAAACACTGCAACCCTTGTCAGAAGTCGGTAAATGGCTAGCTGCTTGGTTTCAAGCCGTAACACCGCGTACGGCTGGATTTAATACCATTGCTATAGAAGAGCTGAGAAATGCCAGTACCGCATTAACAATGATGTTAATGTTTATTGGTGGAGGCTCACTCAGTACCGCAAGTGGTATAAAAGTAGTGACTTTTGTGGTGTTGATTTTAGCAACTTACAGCTACTTACGCCGCGATAAAGGCGTTACTGTGTTACGCCGAGAAATCGACAAAGAATCTGTATATAAAGCACTGGCTTTAACCCTTGTTTCAGCGGGTATAACATGGCTGGCTATTTTTACTTTACTGATTGTTGAAGATGCGCCTTTTTTAGATGTCGCCTTTGAGGCTGTGTCTGCACTTGGCACTGTAGGATTGTCGCGGGGTTTAACTGCTTCTCTTTCTCCGCTGGGCGAATTTATCATTATGTTTTTAATGTTTATGGGAAGGATTGGTCCCTTAACCATTGCCTACTTTTTAGCGAGTCCTCGCAGTAGGAAACTAAGGTATCCAAGCGCACAATTATCGATTGGCTAAATAGCAGAGCTGGGAGAATCTCAAACTAAATCCCAGCTAATGCTCGCTCAGTGGTTTACTCACCTGATGCCATTTAAAATTCGCCACATACTAACAGACGATTTTCATAGGTTAAAAACACAGATAATAACGCAGACACCCATCTTAATTTCGTAATATGTAGACTAAAAATTGATTGGAAAATAACAAAGACATCCACTGTTAATTTATGGAATACAGCCAAAAATTAACCATGATGGTTTAAGAGCTTGCATAAAGATAATAACACAGACACCCATCTTAATTTCGTAATGTGTAAACTAAAAATTGATTGGAAAATAACAAAGACACCCATTGTTAATTTATGGAATACAGCCAAAAATTAACCATGATGATTTAAGAGCTTGCATAACGAATATGAGGTTGGTTAATGGTTCTGAATTGAATTGAATAAAATTTAACTATCGATACATTAATAAACTAACGACAAAAAAACCTTCAAACCAGCGCTTGCTATGCAGGAGAAAAAGCTGTTCATTTGCAGTAATCAACTAATGTAAGCTAACAAAACTCGTCATCGCGAACCTTTATTTATCAGCTTGGTTATCAAACTAAAAGTGAGGATACCTAAAGCATCAGCAAGTAGATCAGCGATGTCTAAGGTTCTACTAGGTATGAAGTATTGGCTTAGCTCTTCCAATAAAACGAATAGAAACACGACGCTCGAACCAATATACAAATTGCATGACAATACTGAATATGATTTTAGCTTAAACGCAAAATTAGCACCTAGAGTAAGCAAACCAAATAAACAAAAGTGCCCTACTTTATCGCCATAAGGGATACTTCTAACAAGCTCAAAGAAAATACTATGTTGCCCCGTATTAGCTTGGTATATGACCCATATAATAAAGCTAAGAAAAGTAACTGACACAATAGTGATTAATTTATGCATGATTGTTTAATGCTATTGTTGAGTTACCAACCATAGCCGAATAGCGATTATGATTCAATCACTTAGTAATCTACTGCTAAAGCAACCATCAGATCCCTGCAAGGTCACGCTCGGTGATGCACTCGTTCGATGCCATTTCAAATTCGCGGCATACTAACGGGCGGTTTTCGTAGATTGAACACAATAAGGTATTGCGGTCGAGTGCTTGGCACCAACCATCATCGGCGCGTTTCATCACTTCGCTGCCCCATTTATCATATTCAATATAATGAAACGGCACGCCAGTGTCGGTCACAATACGCACTTCTAACTGACAACAACATGCTTGGCAGTTAGCACAGGTAACCGGCTCAGGGGCGTTAGTAACTGTTTCAATAGGAATTATATTGTCGATGGGGATAACGGTTTGAGGCATAGCGGCTTACTAAAATAATGTTAGCCGCTTAGCATACACGAGCAAAACTAACGCGCCAGTAGTTTCGCTTTTATTTCGCTGTAACGCTGCTGCTCACACAAACCAAAACCACTGAGTTGACGCACTTTGTTACGCGCAAATAACGGTACGCTCATTCCCGCTAAAAAGCGGCATTGGGTTTCAATACCTATATTATGTATACCTTTACTGGCGAGGTGACTAAGTAACTCATCAACCTTTTGATAAATTACAGCATCGTTAGCAAAGCTATGAGCGAGTGAATATTCAAGTGTTACAGCTTGGCCTCTACATACTGAGCAATGGCCGCATTGCTGTGGCGCTTGATGGTCGTCAAAATAACGAGCAAGGTTATAGCTCAAACATGTTTTAAGCTCGAAAAAGCGAATAAGTGCCGCAATACGCTTAATTTCAGCTTGCTCTTTATCAACAAAATAGCTGTGTAATTGCTTAGCCAGCTCAGGGTTATTAATTACCTCATTATGTACTTGATAGACTTGGGTGATTCGCTTTGTTTCAAGTGCTATTAAATTCTTCTCTGCTAAATAATCAAGCGCTGCAACAACGCGTTTGCGATCCACCTGAGCGGCTTGGGTAAGCGTGTCAAAATTTAGTGTGCCCCAGATTTTTTTAAACTGGGTATGGTTAAATATTAACTGTAAAAATGCTTGTCTATCAGCATCAAAGTGACCAAGTAAAGCGGCTTTATCAACCAAAAACTTATATTTAAAGTCGGCGTAATAAGCATAAAGTGGTGTTATTGCACCTTGCATTTCCAATTGTACTAACAAGGTTTTAAGCGCTAATTGGCGAATATTACTATCACTTGAAAGGCTGTATTCTTGCATTTCCCACTGTTGACTTTCTTTTGAGTGATCGCTTTGGTGTTGGCGAATATCGTTGATCACATGCTCAATACCGCTAAGCTCTGGGGTATCGCCATAAACAAAGTTTTCAACCGTGTTTAAGCCATCTAAATTAGCCAATGTAAAACACTGCGATAGTTGTCCGTCTCTCCCTGCACGACCAATTTCTTGGCTGTAGTTTTCAATCGACTTTGGTAAATCATAATGAATAACAAAACGGATATCTGATTTATCAACCCCCATACCAAACGCAATCGTGGCCACTACGACATTAATTTTACCCGCCATAAAATCATCTTGGATACCATAACGCAGGGTATCTTCAAGCCCAGCATGATAAGCCACAGCGTGTAAGCCCTGGCGGCTAAGCGCTTCAGCGACTTGCTCTGCACTATGTTGTAAGGTCACATAAACAATCCCTGGGCCCGTTTGCTCGCGCACAATATTAGCCAATGTACTTGCTTTATCAGCGCTTTTCACGCTGAGTATCGATAAGTCTAAATTAGCCCGATAAAACCCAGTTTGTACAATGTATTCTGGGGTAATTGCAAAACGTTCACTCATATCACGCTTTACTTTTTTAGTGGCGGTGGCCGTTAATAATAATACCAAGGGAATATTGAGCTCATCACGATAGCGCGGCAGTTTTAAATAATCAGGCCTAAAATTATGGCCCCATTCGGAAATACAGTGAGCTTCGTCAACCACCAGCATTGAAATAGCCACTTGATTAATAAATTCACGAAATCGCTCGTTTTTAAAACGTTCTACCGACACCATTAAGATTTTCACTTTACCGGCACGCACATCGCTCATTACAGTGTGGCTTTGCTCTGTAGTTTGGCTTGAATCAAGGCTTGCGGCATAAATTCCCTTGTTATTTAAAAAACCAATTTGGTCTTTCATCAGCGCAAGTAATGGCGAAACAACCAGCGTTAGATTAGGTAAATGCAATGCAGTTAACTGATAACACAATGACTTACCAGATCCAGTGGGGAAAATTGCCAATGATGATTGGTTATTTAGCAGTTGCTCTATGGTTTGCTGCTGACCTTGGCGAAATTGACTAAACCCAAAGTGTTGCTCAAGTGAAGAAAGTATCGATCCGCTCATAATATTTCCCTTTATTCATATTCCCTAATAAAGGAAATCATAGTTTGAAAATGCAATGTTTGCCATGATAACTTTTTTTTGCTTTATTTTCTTGGCTTATCTATTTGTTCCTATTAAATTTTACTGACAAATCGTGAGAAAAGGCGCATTATAAATGCGTTGCTTGAAAAGGTATTTTGAACATTTTTGTTCAGCTCAATACCTAAGTGTTCTATACGTTTCATCATCATAAGAGCATTTAGGTATAATTCTTTTGAGGGCAATGAAATGATAACCACACATCCTAAAATCGTGATCATCGGTGGCGGTGCCGGCGGCCTTGAGCTCGCAACGCAATTAGGGCATAAACTAGGGAAGAAAAAACACGCCGACATTCTATTAATTGATAAAAATCGCACCCATATTTGGAAACCTTTGCTGCACGAAGTGGCAACGGGTTCTATAGATGCCGATTTAGATGGGGTAGTTTACTCAGCACACGCAGCAAAACATCATTATAACTTTCAACTTGGCACTTTTTGCAACCTTGATAACGCTAATAAAACCATCACACTCAGTGCCTTTAATGACGAACTTGGCCATCAAATTTTACCACAACGCACCGTTCATTATGACTACTTGGTGATTGCCATCGGCAGCGTCAGTAACGACTTCAATACACCCGGTATTAAAGAACATTGTTTTTATCTTGATTCAAACCAACAAGCGGAACGCTTTCAGCACGCGCTACTCGATAACTTTACTCGGCTACATCAAGACGACGACCCACAGCATGCATTAAATATTGCCATTGTTGGCGGTGGCGCAACAGGCGTTGAACTCTCAGCTGAGCTGTATCATGTTTCTGACTTATTAAAACTTTATGGTTTGACAAATATGTCGGCAAAGCGCTTACACATTCACTTAATCGAAGCAGGCCCGCGTATTTTACCCGCCCTACCAGAGCGTATAGCAAACTCAGCGAAAAGAGAGCTACTAAAGCTTGGTGTTAACGTTCGAGAAAACACCCAAGTAAAGCAGGCAACAAATCAAGGATTCATCACTAAAGATGATGAACAGATCGATGCCGACATTATGGTATGGGCAGCGGGTGTAAAAGCCCCCGATTTTATAAAAGATCTCGGGATTTTTGAACTAACTCGTAATAACCAAATCATGGTGAACGACTATTTGCAAAGTAATAGCGATGACACCATTTTTGTATTAGGTGACTGTTGCGCGTTTACACAAAAAGATGGCAAATTAGTACCGCCCCGTGCGCAATCAGCCCATCAAATGGCACAATGTGTTGAAAAAAACCTAATTGCGACACTGCGCCAACAGCCGTTAACTGGCTTTGAATACAGCGATCATGGTTCGCTCGTCAATTTGTCACGCTACAGTACCGTGGGGAGCTTAATGGGCAACCTCACTAGTAATAGCTTTTTTATTGAAGGCAAGATAGCCCGCTTTATGTATATTTCGCTCTATCGCATGCATCAACGCGCTATCCACGGCAGCGCCAAAACCTTTGCATTATGGATCAGCGAAAAAGTGCTCCGGGTCGTTAGGCCAAAGATGAAATTACATTAAGCAACTAACAAGAGTAAGTGGAGCCGCCGCTTCACTTACACACCTAGAAATAAAATAAAAAATGACACCCATCTAGAAATTATAATGATACCCATTAAAATTAAAATTGACACCCATCCATACACCCATCCATATATATCTAAAAAAATGCAAACTTACATTTTAAAGCAATGGATTGAAGGTAAATAAAAAAGACACCCATCTAAAAATTGCAATGACACCCATTCAAAATAAGAATGAAATTGCAAACATCCAGGTTAGGGCAATAAACGAAACAATTAAAAACCGTAGTTATTTTCAAAAAGGACTTTTATACAAATGGCAGATAAATATCAGGCGTTTGCATTTTTAGGCGTCAAAAAAATCTGAATTAATAAGTTATGTATTATTGGTTGGCTACGTTATCACGCTAGTAATTTTTCGCAATTCGTTAGATTCGTTCGTCGCTTAAAGTGTTGATGTTCACAAAACATATTTAACGACTCAGGTCTTCCAACAGCACCGTGAAAAACGGTGGTAAATTTGCTGGTAACTTTCAACCAGTTTTCGGGGGTTATTTGCAACCTTTCAAGCAAAGGGGTTAGATCGGCGGCTATATAACCTATTTTATCAGGACGAATACAGCGCCCTGTCGCATCAACAAGAGAAAGGTAGGAAGTTAGCTCAAAAGGTAAACCTTTCACCATATGCTGTGTTGCCATCCCTGAAAAACGTTGTAATGATTTGGGCTGTTTCCCTGCTGCGACCGAAATAATACGCTTTTTGACACTCGTGAAATCTGAATTTTCTGGTTTGTCAGCAATACCTGCACGAACTGGGTTTAAATCAACATACGCCATACATGCTAATAATGCGGCTTCATCAAGTAACGCTTGGGATTTGAACCGTCCCTCCCAAAATCGCCCCTTACAGTCATCTTCTTTATTTGCTTTTCGCGCTATATATTCATTTAAAGAGCGCATGAACCAGCTAATATCCATTAACCTTGAACGATATTGCGCAATACTATCTGTAACTATTTTCATCTCAAAAGATGCTAGCTTTTCACCTTTAGCAAAACGTCGTGTTAATTCAGAACCTTTAAAGGCTTTATGCCAGCGAATTGCAACTGCTCTATCATTTACTCTTTCCGCCTTTTTACTATCTACGTACACTACAATATGAGTATGATTACTCATTACTGCATAAGCGCACACATCTATAAAAAAGAGAGATGCCAAACTCATTAGCTTATCTTCAACCCATTTTCTGCGGTGTTCATAACATTGACCCGTATATTCATCCACACCACACAAATAGGCACGTCTTACACATCGTGATATACAATGATAGTAACGAGTGTCCGTTAAACTGATTTGTCGATTTCTTGCAGTAGCCATAAATATCTCAGATATCACGTTCCTTATAAAATACTAGTTCCTCATGGTAAAACTGCAAATATAGTCATTATTATGGGTGTCATTTAAGTTTGAATTACTACAATCGCCATTTATTAGGTGGGTGTCTTTATTTTTTTATTAGTTACTCTGGCTGTGCTGAGGCTAGATGTTCGTAACGGGCTAATATTTCATCATATTCACCTGAGCGCTTTATTTGCTCTAGCCCTTTGTTGAAGGAGGTTATTATATATTCAGCATCGGGATGCTCTTTACTGATCCCTATATGAAGAGGGTGCTTAATTAAAGCTGGTTGCCAAATTGTTAGCTCTGTTGAGTAACCATTATTTTTCATTTCGAACCATGCTGCATATTTATCAACCAGAGCAATATCAGCGCGATGCTTTTTTACATGCTCAAGACAACTATGGACATTAAGCAAAGGAACGATTGTAAGCCTATCAATAGACTATAAATACTCATGATATCCATAACCTCTGATTGTACTGATTGTTAAGCTTTCTAGGCTGTGAGGGCCTTGATAATCAAGCTGCGACTTAGTATTACTAATTATGCTAAGTTCATTAGTAAAGTAGGGCTGGCTGAACAAAATTGTTTTAGCACGATTTTCTGTCCACCATAATGCAGGGATCAAATCTATTTCATTATTTTCTAACATTCGCATTGCACGACTAAATGGCGCTATTTTAATATCGAATGCAATATTCTGGCTAAAAAATGCAGCACGTACAAGCTCAGTAGTCATACCCGTTCCATCAGCAAATATGTAGGGAGGCCATTCATTATGAGATCCTACTAAAGGCTGTGTTATTGAATTAGAAAGCGCAGCAGTACTTTGTATGCATAACAGCAAAATAATAAAAAATTTAGTCATAGCAACACGATACCTTTTATCATGCCTATCTAAAGATACACAATAATACATTTGCTCTAGGCAAATCTGCGTAACTTAACTATTTAACCTAAGGCTTAATGGCAACTTGAACTTTG
The DNA here is from genome assembly GCF_014164295.1 of Pseudoalteromonas sp. SG43-7. Taxonomy (NCBI): domain Bacteria; kingdom Pseudomonadati; phylum Pseudomonadota; class Gammaproteobacteria; order Alteromonadales; family Pseudoalteromonadaceae; genus Pseudoalteromonas; species Pseudoalteromonas sp. SG43-7. Next base: position 39,322 of record NZ_JACJEY010000032.1, on the reverse strand, counting down.
TTACTAAACCAGAGCTTCAACTGTTTAAGCTTAGACTACATTTGACTATATTATTTTCAATCTATAAAAAAGTATTGCCTAAAATTAATAACAAAAAATCCTTATAGCATATTTGAGTGGATTGTCTTCAAATTTAAATAATTTACCTGTAAGTTATAAAAAACCACATAAAGGAATGATGCTATGACCGCGAAAACGCTGATTTTCAACTTTGATGGCACAGGTAGTGAGCCACGTGATGCTGAGCAGTTCAGCTCTGCGCATTTTAAGGAAGATGCAAGCATTTCGAATATTCTCAAACTTCATTTATTAATGGGTGGCCAATTAAATAACGAGCCCGTTACTCCTTTTACTAATCAACTTAGCTTCTATTACCAAGGTATTGGAACTCAAGGAAGTCGTTTAAAGCGATTCCTCAATCAATCTTTCGCACCACGCGATGACGATGTTGCCAGTATTTTAAATCATGCTATAAATGATTTTAAGCGCTACTACAAAACTGGCGATACATTGTTACTCACTGGCTTTAGTCGCGGCGCTGCGTTAGCACGACGTTTTGCAAAGTGCTTAGAGCCGCTCATAGATAATAACGTTTATTTATGCGTATTTGATACTGTGGCATCCATTGGTTTATCCAAAGTCACCAAGGCCACCCGAGGCGCTGAGCATGTTATTTTTGAAAACCATACTTTAGCGACCAACATAAATCAGGCTCTGCATTGTGTGGCACTGGATGAAAAGCGTCGAGCTTTTGAGCCTACCCTTATAAATCATCAAAACAATGTACATGAAATATGGTTTGCAGGCGCACATTCCGATATCGGTGGTGGCTATTATCGAGATGGGCTGGCGGATATTTGCTTACGCTTTGCAATGGAGTGGTTACTTGAACTGCCTGTGGCTTTATCCTTTTTAACTAGTCAAGCAATCGAGTATTCATCGTTATTTCCTGCGGATCAAAACAGTTTTATCGCCCAAGATGATATGACCATCACCCCAGATCCTCTCGCGTTAAGCCATCAACAGAATTATTTTTGGTTTAATCCTTTATTTAAACTGATTGATCGTGAATGTACCGTGCTGGTTGATGACGAACAAAGTAAGCTGTTACCCATTATCCACCACAGTGTTGCTACACGTATCAATCAATTAACCAGTTATCGTCCCGAGTCTTTAAAAAACCTTAGTTATCAACTGCTGTATGCAGATCAAACTACGCTTAGTTTTAACGGTTTGTCTGCCCATATAGCTTTAAAAAATCAAAACATGTCAGTGTTACAAATTGGCCAAAGCCAAGATGTGTTGGTTTATGCCGCAGAGCAATACAATGCAACAGGACTAATGCTTGAACAAGGAGCTACTTATCGCTTTAGCCCTTACCCAGAACAACTTTGGTATGACGATGGCGTAAAATGTGGGCCACAAGGTTGGCACCGAGATAACCTACAGTTGGGTGTAAAAGAGATCCCCATGGCATTGCTCGAACCCTTTCGTCGTTTACCACATGCAAACTGGTTTGCCTTAATTGGTGCTATTGCCCATAGCGATAATGATGCTTTTGAGATTGCCGATGGGGGTGAATTTAAAATGACTCACTCAGGAGAATTTACGCCTTTTGCAAATGATTTGGTGCGTTTTTATGGCGCTAATGCTGGGCGTATAAAAATAAACGTGACCCGCCTTGGTTAATTGCATTATTAATAGGCCGTGCTAACGGCCTATTGGTAACATTAAACTATCACTATTTTGCACCTAAAGCGGCTTCAGCTTCAGCCAACATAGCAAACTCTTCATCGGCACTGTGTGCGACTAAGTGCTTACTACTGTATGCAAAGTAATAAATCGCTCCGATCACAAATAGCACCACAGTAAACAAGAATGCACGAGGATCAAACGCGTATACCCCAGTTAAAGCCACCAAAGATAAGACCAGCGCAATTGCTGAGGTTATCATGCCACCTGGCGTTTTATAAGGTCGTGCGAGTTCAGGCTGTTTAATACGCAGTAAAATATGGCTCAATGCCATCAATGCATACGAAACCGTAGCGCCTACCACGGCCATCGCCAGCATTAAATCACCTTCACCACTTAATGATGCTAAGAAACCAAAAATACCCGGCACAATTAAGGCACGTGCCGGCACTTTTCGTGAAGTTGTAACCGACAAACTTTTTGGAAAGTAGCCCGCTCTAGAGAGCGCAAACACTAACCGACTATACCCATAGATAATCGAGAAAAACGACGCCACTAAACCCGCTAAACCTAATATATTAACGAGTGTTGCTAAGCTTGCATTCCCTGTTACGTTTAGCGCATCAACTAACGGCACGGCACTAGACCCCATTGCGCTGGCACCACCGGCACCAGGGATCAATACTACGACTAACAAAGCAGTAAACAATAAAAACAACATTGCACCTATAATTCCTTTTGGCACGTCTTTAGCTGGATCTTTGGCTTCTTCTGCCGCTAATGGTACGCCTTCAACGGCTAAAAATAACCACATTGCAAACGGCAATGCAGCCCACACGCCATACCAACCAAAGGGCAAAAACTCGGAGGCTCCAGCAGCATCGGTGATGGCAATATCAAACAATCGCGACACATCAAAATGTGTAAATAATGCGATCGCAGTGGCTATAATGGCAAAAACCGCTAAGCCACTTATCACCATCATCACTTTTAATGCTTCACCCACTCCCGCTAAATGAATACTGATAAACACAATATAGAACAGCGCATACACCCAAGGACCATTAAAACCCAGTAGCGCTTCGACCGCCGAGCCAATAAAAATAACAATCGCAGCGGGTGCTAATGCATACTCGATTAACACGGCCAAGCCGGTCAAATAACCACCAGCAGGGCCCATTGCCTGACGCGCAAAACTATAGCCACCACCCGATGCCGGAATGGCCGCCGACATTTCTGCTAATGACAAAACCAAAGTTAAATACATCACCGCCATTAATACTGTGGCGACAGTAAAGCCGCCCCAACCAGCTTCTGCAATACCAAAGTTCCAACCCGCAAAATCCCCAGAAATAACATACGACACTCCTAATCCCGCCAATAAAATCCATCCCGCGGAGCCTCGTTTTAACTGTCTTTTTGCAAGGTACTCTTTATTATCTGACATTATCTTCTCCTGCTATTTATTGTTGTAATTACATTATGTTTTCGTTGTTGATTATTCTGATAGTAAAAAGTTTGTTGTTTGCGTTTGATGCTCTATCACATCGTCTTGACTGCGATCTTTTAACCCCACCCCTGACAGGTTTAAACGTTTCGCTTCTTGTAAAAGATATAAAGTTCGTTGTGCTGCATCCTGATATGACAGCCCAGCAGGACGAATATTAGAGATACAATTACGACAAGCATCATTCAGCCCTGTTTTTGGCTGCCAAGTTAAATACAGCCCTAAACTATCTGGAGAACTTAGCCCTGGCCGTTCACCAATTAATACCAGCACCACCTTGGCATTAAGGAGCTCACCTATGTCGTCGCCTATCGCCACTCTACCTTGCTCAACTAAGCTGATCGGTGCCAAACGCCATGGCTCTGGTTGTTCACGCAGTATCGTCAGTAACTGAACAAGAAAAGGATGGGCATTTTTTTGTACTGCTAAAGACGATAAACCATCAACAATAACGATTGCGATATCATGGTGTAACTCAGTGGCTATAGCCGCTTTCCTCATATAGTTGCTTAGCTGATCGCGCGATGCTTGATCTAGTTTTCGACCTAAATCAGGGCGTTGTAAATAATGATTGCGATCCACGGCTTGACTATGTAAATGCAGTGGTGATGCGCAAAAATCCTCTAGCTGTTCACTTAACGCAGCTAAATCCAATGGAAAATTAACCGCATCTCGTGCTTGCGCATGGGAGAGTTGAAACGCCAACATTTCAGCCGTCGGAAGACTGATCCCAGCGCGCCCTAAACCAATGCGTGCATCGGTAAAGCTGCGTAGTTGCCGCCATGGGTTATGCACCACTTTGCCATTATCTTGATGTTGTTGCTGTATTTGCTGTGCCGTTTTGGGAGATGAGTTTTTCATGGCTGTCCACCACCTAAAGCTTTCAAAGAACGCGCAAATTGTGACGGTAACGTGTCAGACAAAATATGCTGCTGGGTATCTGTCATAATGTTCATTTTTGCCAGCCAAAGTTCGAATTCAGGTGCTGGACGCAAACCTAATACCCGCCTTGCATACAGAGCATCATGAAATGAGGTGGTTTGATAGTTAAGCATAATATCGTCAGATCCGGGGATCCCCATTACAAACGAACACCCCGCTACACCGAGTAAGGTCAGTAAGTTGTCCATATCATTTTGATCTGCCTCAGCATGGTTGGTGTAGCACACATCACAGCCCATAGGCACACCCAGTAATTTGGCACAAAAATGGTCTTCAAGCCCTGCTCGAGTAATTTCTTTGCCATCAAATAGATATTCCGGGCCAATAAAACCCACTACGGTATTGACCAGTAACGGTTTGAATTTTCGCGCTACGGCATAAGCACGGGTTTCACACGTTTGTTGATCAAGCCCATGGTGGGCATTTGCTGATAGCGAGCTGCCCTGCCCCGTTTCAAAATACATCACATTATTGCCTACTGTTCCGCGTTTTAAACTTTGTGCTGCATCTTGCGCCTCAGCAAGTGTATTTAAATTAAAACCAAAACTTGAGTTAGTCGCCTCAGTCCCCCCTATAGACTGAAACACTAAGTCAACCGGCGCACCGGCCTCAATACATTCAATGGTGTTAGTTACATGCGTGAGAACACAGCTTTGAGTCGGGATCTGGTATTTTTCAATCACATCATCCATTAACCGCATTAATTTAATCGCTTGTGCAACATTATCAGTGGCGGGGTTAATACCAATTACGGCATCGCCACTGCCATACAGCAGCCCATCTAAAATACTCGCGGCAATGCCATTTACATTATCTGTTGGATGATTAGGCTGTAAGCGTGTTGATAAGTGGCCAGGTAAGCCAATGGTATTTCTAAATGCAGTCGTAACATGGCACTTTTTGGCAACTAAGATCAGATCTTGATTACGCATTATTTTACTAACAGCAGCAGCCATTTCGGGGGTAATACCCGCTCTGATTGTCGCTAAAACATGGCTTGTTGCGTGATCACTCAGCAGCCAATTACGAAAATCACCTACCGTTAAATGTGCGATTGCTGCAAATGCGTTAGTGTCATGTTCATCTATTATTAGCCGAGTAATTTCATCGTCTTCATAAGGGATCAAGGCATCGTTCAAGAATGTTTTTAAAGGGACTTCTGCCAGCGTCATTTGTGCCACGGCTCGCTCTTCGGCAGAACTGGCAATAACACCTGCCAAGCTATCACCAGAGCGCTGCGGGGTCGCTTTAGCCATTAACTGTGCGAGATTGTTAAACTGGTAGGTTTTACTTCCTAACGTGTATCGATACGATTTACTCATAAACTTACCTTGCTGACAAAATGTGTGTTAAAAAGGATAGGCACAGCTATTGCTTTTACTACAATAAAAAACAATAAATAAAGCAATAAACAGTACAACGATTCTTTTAAGGTAGCTTATAGCGTACCAAGCAACTATCAAGTTTTGGCAAATGTTACTTAAACAATAAAAATCATATAGTTAAAATTAAAAATCGGAAAACTACTGTTTACTTGTAATAATTAGCCTGAGGTGTAATACGCAACTATGCAACATAATTTACCGACAAATGCACCAAGTAAGTGCACTTTAGCTACAACCGATGTGGACCAGCAGGCGGGAAACCTAACAAACTGGCAACAAAAATATGATCAAGTCAGTGATGGCCGCTTTTATGGCTGTATTGATGAAGTGGCTTATGATGGTTTGCAAGTGTTTAAAGAGTATACCCAGTGCGCATTACGACAACAGTGTAAAGTATGGCCAAATGCGTTATGGCTTGGCATTCCGGTAAACGCACAAAACAGTAAAATTAATGGTCTCACCATCGCTGATAATCAATTAATGTGCCGCCCAAGTGATTGCAACTTTGAGCTGATCACCCCTGAGCAATTTAATATTTATGGCATGGTGATCAATCAAGATACGCTTCATCAAATTGCTCAGCGACAAGGGTTGTCGCTTCAGGGCATTTGTGAACATGGGTCACCGCGTATTACAACATCACCACAAACACTGCAACGTGCTCGTGAATGCATTGAACAAATCATTTATGCTAATGGCGGTGGAGCAAGTGCGGCTTTACAACACGATATTTTATTAAATTTAGTGCTGCACTTACTGCAATCACAACTCCCCCAGCAAAAAGTAACCCCAAGTTATAAACACCGTAAAAACGTTGTTGATAAAGCGAAAGAATTTATTCACGATCACCCAGACAACATAGTGACTATCACCCAATTATGTGAGTTTACCTACGTTTGTCGACGGACTTTACAATACAGCTTTGAAAGTATTTTAGGCATCAATCCGCTGCGTTTTTTACGCATGACCCGGCTTAACCAAATACGCCGTGAACTCAGTGATCCGCAACAAAATAAACACATTTCAATGATTGCCGCCAATTGGGGCTTTTGGCATCCGGGCCAGTTTGCTAAAGACTATAAACAACTATTTGGTGAAAACCCTTCAGACACAGTAAAACGTGCGCAGCTTTAGTGGTATCAATTATAGCCAGTTAATTAATAGGTATAGCTGGCAATTATTTGCTTGATATTCGATTGCATATCAATGATCGCTGCATTAATTGAGCGCACATTGTCCATCGTGACCGTTTTTTTACTGAGCATAAAATGGATTGGATTATCATGAATAACATAAGGATGCAGTGTAATACCGGGGATTTTTTCTTGGCTTATGAGGTATAACCCAGATATTTCATCATCGATCATAAAATCGACGCGTTTAGCTTTTAACATATATAGCCGGTGCTTGAGCAAAGGTACTCGTACAAGTAAATCTTTATTGTTTGTGACTTTGCTTAGCTGCTCAAATTCTTTACCATAATAACCACCATTATTTACGGCTATGGTTTTTTGTTGCGCCAACAGGCTGGCTAAATCGTGTGTTAGGTACTTAGCATCTTCATACCAGAACAGCCGCATTTTCTCACGTCTATATGGGGTTGAAAAGTGACTATATTGGGCACGTTGTTGATTGAAACTCGCAGCAGTTAATAGATCCACGCGGCCTTTTTCAAGCTCGACCAAACCGCGCTTTGATGACGGTAAAGACACAAACTGACTACAGAATCCAGCATGCGTTAACACCAAACGGCTGATCTCTACATCTATTCCTGTAAGAGCCTGCTCACCATCAAAGACAAACGGTGGCCAAGGTAACACCACCCCTACTTGCAGAGTTTTTTCGCAGCCGCTACTAATTGGACTCAACAATATCAAAAATAAGTAAATGTATTTAATAACTACAGCCTAGTAAAATTATAGACGCTTTGTACAGTATGGTGCATCTGACTCGAAATACAAAAAAAGCAGCCCGAAAGCTGCTTTATGTGAGTAAATTACACTTTAATTTATTACCTAAAAGTAGGCTTGATTAATAGGCTAATTAAAGTAATTTCCATACGCCTGCTACGCCTGGCTCATTTCCTTGAGTCCACCACTTCGCTTGGTATTTGTTACCACCATAAGAAACTTGGTCACCGCTATTGTAAGTTGCTGATGACTGCCAAATCAGAGCACCTGTATCATCTGTTGGTTGCGTAATTGCTTCCCAAACGCCACCTAAGTCAGGACGATTACCTTGAGTCCACCATTTAGCTTTGTATGTTACGCCGTTATAAACAACAGTATCGCCGCCAACATATACCTTACTCACATCCCACGTATCACCTGTAGGAGGCGTTGTATCGGTGTTAGTTACCGTTACAGTAAAGCTTTGAGTGGTAGCAACTTGGCCGTCACTTACTGCCACAGATACTGTCAAATTAGTATCAGCATCGACTGCGCCCGCCGTAAGATTAACACTGGCACCACTGCCCACTAATGTAAGACCTGCAGGGACATTCCATGTATAAGTAAGTGCGTCGTTTTGCGCATCAGAGGCAACAACCGTTACTGCTGCAGAAGCGCCTTCTTCAATAGTGATATCAGCAATCGCATCAACTGTCGGTGCAGTGTTGTCACCAGTTGTTGGCGCGATGACATTAACCAAAACACTTTGGCTTACCGTTGCTTTGCCATCAGTTACACTGACGGTTGCGGTAAACTGGCTGTCTTGGGTTACGTTAGGTGCAGTAATTGCCAATGTGCTTGTTGCACTGCCAGATACTGTTAACTCAGGTGATGCAGTCCAACTAAACGTCAGTGGATCATTATCGGCATCTGTTGCTGAAGCACTGACAGAAACACTTTCGCCAGCGTTCACGGTTACAGTGCTTGATACTGATAACACTGGTTTTTTATTACTTGGTGGTGTAACAACTCCGCCTAAGCCATCGTGCATAGCATTGAGAATATCGCCATTATCTGCATCAATTTCCCATGCAAATAACCCACCTAAGTTATATTGATTAACATAAGCACCTTTAGCTATCACTGACTCACGGCTATCATAAGTGATTAGTTTACCTGTGGCGCGATTCCACACATACGCCGCTTGCGCTTGGTCATCGTAGCCTACTTCAAAGCCATTAACACCAGTACCTGCAGCACCAATCATATGAGTTTTGATGCCTTTATAATCAATAACGCCATCTTCCCACACGCCTTGTGCTGTTGAGCCTTTTAATGGACCGGAGCCTGTTGCTGTCATAGGGTTACCATCAATAGTGGTGCCTGTTGGATAAACACCTTCCCAACCACGGCCATACATAGCAGTACCAACAACAATTTTTTTCGAGTTTACATTTTGTGCTAATAATAACTGTACTGCGTTATCTGTTGTATAAGCAGGGCCTTTACGTGGCTCACCGTTTTCATCTACGCCCGTACCATTACATTGCCCTACGCTCATATGCTCACCACAATAAAGCGCAGTTTGATGGCCAGTTACGCCACTCCATGCCCCATAAAAGTCATAAGTCATAGCGAAGATATAATCCATGTATTGGCTAGCGGCTTGGTAGTCAACGTCTTCAATTTTATCGTAACCAGCGCCAATTGCTGACGTAAGCTCATAAGTACGGCCTGTTTCAGCTTCAAGCTTATCAAGCATAGCGCGCAGCTCTTGCATTAACGCAACATATGCAGGACCATCATTTATCGGATCGCCAATATCTGGGTTAGCGCCGTCACCACCAGGAAATTCCCAGTCAATATCAACACCATCGTAAAACTTCCAGGTTCTTAAAAACTCTTCCATTGATGCTACAAATGTGTCGCGGTTAGCTTTATTAGTAAAACCACCAAATGGGTCAGATAGCGTCCAGCCACCTACTGATGGTAAGATTTTAAGATCCGGGTAACGCTGCTTAAGTGCCATTAACTGTGAATACGTACCACGGATTGGATCCGCTGCATCCACACCTGGTAATGCTTTTTGTACAGCAGCCCATGGATCGTGGATAACCACTTCATAATCAGCAGAGCCAGCACAGGCTGTTTCAAGTGCTTGTTTAGGACTGCCAGTTAGTGATGCATTTTCACCACAAATTGGAATGAAGCCATATAAAATGTGACTTAAGTTTTGTGCTGGAATATTTGTTACATCATAATCACGACCGTAAATACCCCACTCAACAAAATACGCACCGGTCACTAACCCTGCTTTGGTACCAATATCACGATTATTAGGATCAACATCCATCGGCAATGGCGCTAAGTGCCCGCCGTCGGTATCTGCAATTACGATTGGCTTACCGGCACTGCGTGCGCAAGTAGTACCGACTTCGCATAGTTCTACATACAATGTATGGCGACCAGCTTTGTCATAAGGGAAAGAAATAGTTCCGCTCTTAGAACCTGCAGAAAGTGTGCCTTCATTTACCAACATATCATCAAAGTAAACTTTGTAGCTGTCACCACCGTCACCGCTCCATGCACTCCATTGAATATTGATGCTCACCTGCTCCACACGGGTAACAAGTTGCTTATAAGAACCGTTACCTTCTAAGTTCACTTCAACAAACGAATATTGTTGCGGTTCCCAATTAATACTTGGTGTAGACGGTGCTGCAAAGGCTGTACTTGCAAATAGAGCAACGCCAATGGCTGCTGTTAACTGTTTAATATTCATATTTCTCTCTTATCCATTATTAATTTAATTATTTAATAAGTTTGAACTACAAAACTTAGGCTTCTTATTAAAGTTTGGTCCATACATTGGCTTGTCCAGGTGTATCACCTTGAGTCCACCACTTAGCGCTATAGCGCTGTCCTTGATACGTTACTTCAGCGCCACTTTGATAGGCTTTACTTGCATTCCAATCGTTATTCATATCCGATTGTGAATCGCTTTGCCATGCATTAGAGCTATCAGGTTGCTGATCTTGGTTCCACCATTTCGCGGTATAAACAACACCTTGGAAACTGGCTTTGTCACCGGCTTGATAAACTGCACTACTGCTCCAAGCAGCAACATCAGGATCAGTGATAACGCTGTCATTTACAGTGACTTTAAAGCTAGTTTGAGTACTTAATTGACCATCCGAAACCGAAACCGACACGGTATAATCTGTGCTTGTTGATACCTCTGGCGCACTAATCACCACGTTTGCGTCACCACCGGTAAAGCTCAGTGGTGCTGGCACTGACCAGCTGTAGCTCAATTGCGTTTGTTCATCATCAAAAGCATGAAGGTGTACAGCTGTGCTGGTGTTTTCATCGACAACTAAATCATCCAAAGTATGTACAATTGGCGCAGTATTAGTGGGAGCGCTTTGCACGCTTAAGCTATAAGTGTAATTTTCATTACTGCTATACACTTGATTAGTCAGTACATCAGTACTGTTATAAACCACGTCACCGGCTTGATTTTGCACGCCAACTTGTACTAAGTGGGCATAATCTAAGTTCAGTTGTTGTGCCAGTGCTTGCTGCCAACTCGCTTGATTCGCAGCGGTCACTTTTAATTGCTGATTGATAACCTCTTGGCCATTTTCATCAAATAAACGTGCCCAAACAGTGTCACCAGCAATGGCACTTTGTCCTTGACGAACAAAGTAACCAACACTTGACCAAACACTCGGATCCGTCGGCCCTGCGTCTGTCACAATATTGATATCGCTACAGTTATAGAAACCTTCCCCCACCACATCAATACGTTGCCAACGGCTATATAAAATAGCATCGCCGCTGCGCCCTTGTGGAATAGCAACATTCATTTCGTAATAACGCTTTCCATCGGTATCTTTGATAACGTCAATATTTTCATGTTGTTGAACTAGCTCTAAGTCAGCCCACGTCAATACATCTGTTGCTGCATTAAAGCTTGGTTTAGTTAAATAAAACTGCCAAAAACTGGGATTATGCGGCGTTGCTGCTAAGTAACGAATTTGAATTTCACCATTGGCATTAGGTACCACATCACTGCGTTGCCAATGCGGCGAAGGTAAATCCATACCACGCTTTGCGTTGTCACCACCGGCACATAACGACCCATTTGGTACCTTAGCCTCTACCGCGGCTTGATTTAAGTAGTCCGGTGTATTAACAGAAAACTCAATATCTTGTACAAATTGCACTGTACCCGACTCTAAAAATGCGGCGCGACAAGCAAGGTTTGGAATATTAGTGCCATCTTCTGGCCACCAATACCCACCATCGGCTTGGCAAAAAGCTTGCCGCGCTTTTGGACTATCCATATAACCATGGGCGTTCACTTGCGCTGGCATAATTGTTAGTAATACGCTGCTTGCCACTGCCGAGAGTGATAAAGTTTTAAATTTAATAGCTTTCATTGTTTTGTCCTTGAAAAGCTGAAATTTTGGGACAAGCAAACTTGCCCCTATTATTTACTTACAGACTACAACTTTTAGTCCAGTCAGCTGTTGCTCCTGGTTCAGAACTTGTCCACCACTTCGCTTTATAAACGGCACTGTTATGAACCATTAAGTCACCGCCTGCGGCATGGCTTGGATTGCCTGCCCAGTCTTTTTGAGGGAAGTTTGGATATACAGGGATTGAGCTCACAGCCACACCTTCACACATACCAGATGTATCGCCACCACCATTACCAGGATCCGTGGTGTCGCCGCCACCGGTAGTCCCATCAGGCAATTGTGGGTATTCAAATTTGAACGCGTAAACTTTGCCATCTTTTTCTATAGTAAAGTTACTAGGACCGGTAATTGGCATGTAATACATAACTTGCGCATTGACTGTTTTGCCACCACTGAAGTCTTTCGGTTGACCGCCCCATTCATTGTTCAGAGTGATTGAAAAACGGTGGAATTCATTTTCATACCCACCAATGTTGTTACCTGCGGCATTTGAGCCATTTACTTCAACTGCCATGCCCAATTTTTCTTGTGCGTTCCAGTTAGATTTAAAAATAGCCGATGTTGATACAGGTACATCAAACGAAATTTTCGCACCGCTTAGATCAATATTGGAGTTATTAGTGAACGCAAATGTTGGGCTAATTGGGTAGTTATCATCACCAATTGGGAAGTCTTTTGCTGCAAACGTTACATCTACCGCTTCAGTTGGTACAACAAAGTTTGGATTACCTGGATGAGTGTCGTACGCCACACCACTTTGGTTAAACTTGTCATAAGCCAAAGTTGTTAAGGTAGAACCCATGAAGTACTCACCTTTTGCTGAGTCAAAATCATAATCACCAGCAAGTTCCCAGAACATGATACCGCCAAGGCCATTGTTAATTACGTAATCAACTTTAGCTGCCATAGACTGCTCATCTTCAATAGATAGGAATACTTTTTTCTCTGAGTTCCATAACCAAGGTGCAACAGCAACGCTGTCATAGTGACGTGTATAAGTACCCGTTAATTGATCATCAACATCAGTCTCTGGTGTTAAGCCATACACACCTAAGTACGAACCAACAATGCCGTTCTCAAGATTTTTAACATGCCACAACGGGTTAGAACCTGCTGGCATTTCTTGTCCTGCATCGTTCTTATCATGCCAAAGATTATCAATGCCTAATGCGCCATTACCACACTTGTTCTTTTCACCAACGCCGGTACCTGTTGCGCAATCAGCTTGATTAGGTAGTGCAGATTGCCCCCACAGCCCATTAGTACCCCCGCTGACATCTTTAAAACCTCGGGTGTAGTAAGGAATACCAATATTGATACGTCCTGCCGATACTGCACCACGAAAATAACGTACCGCCCAATCAGTATTTAAATAACCAATCCCTTCAAACTCAGCTGTTGAGTAAACCCCCCATTGCGCTAGTTCAGAATCAATACCGGTATCAAACAAGGCCGCATTGTGGCCAACATGCGAGTTCCATGCACCGTGAAGGTCATAAGACATGATGTTAACGTAATCGAGGTATTTAACCGCTTGGAATGCTTCCATACCACGTAGTAAATAACCTGAAGAAGGCGATGCAATTGTTAGTAAATAATGTTTACCCGCTTTTTCACCAGCACGGTCTAGCTCTTCGCGCAGCTTTTTCATTAGTACTTGGTAAGATGCATTTAAACCTGCACGACGTGCATTTGAAATTGGGAAATCATCAGGATGACCTGAATCTTTCATTGATGATGGGTATTCATAATCAATATCAACACCATCAAAACCATATTTTTCAATGAACTCGACTGAGCTTTTTGCAAAGGCATCAATACCCGCTTGATTAACTGAACCATCTGCATTGGTCGTCATGGTATAAAAACCACCACTTTCAACGCGGCCCGTTTCATCAAAGAAACCACCCGTTTCAGCCCAACCACCTACAGATACTAATGTTTTAACGTGTGGGTGTTGTTTTTTGAATTTGTTTAAAAGATTAAAGTGACCTTTATACGAGAAGCTTGGGTCCATTTCGGCACCTACCACTCCTGGCCATTCCATATTTGTAGCTGGATTACCTGCAGCATTTGGATCGCCAATCGATACTTTATTATTGGCATCAACATGGGCAAACGCATAGTTGATATGAGTTATCTTATCCCATGGAATATCATTTACTAAATAGCTCGGTTGGCCATTTGCGCCATTGCGCCAACTGGTAAAGTAACCAATTACACGACGCGGATGATCAACACCCATTATCTCACGACCATCTGCATCATACACAGTACAATACGGCGTATTTACACCTGGTGTTTGATATAACCCCTGCGGATGACAATCAGTTCCAGTCACTGGTCCGGTATTTTCTTCAACAACAGTAAGCAGCTTTGTTACTTGGGCTGTTGCGCCTTCGTTATCAGTTACCGTTAACGTAAAGGTTGCCTGACCAAGCGCTGTTGCTTGCCAAGCATAACTGCTTGATGCCGTACTTGCTTGGTGAACATCAGCACCATTAACCGCAAAGTTAAGTGCCGTTACTTGACCATCACTGTCAGTACCAGCAAGCGCAAACACCACTTGTGAGCCAACCGTTAATTCTGTTGGTAAACTGCTGAAACTAATTGTTGCCACCGGTGCTTGATTAACCGGCTCCACGATCTCAGTAACACTGATCGTATTGATCACTTGCGTAGATTGCGCGCCATCGTCATCGGTTGCCACAGCACTCACTTGATGTGTGCCGACAACTGCAGGCCAATTAGTACTAAACGGTGCGCTACTATCAGTTGCGATTAATGCACCATCAACAAAAAACTCAACTTTTGTCACAGAGCCATCGTCATCGGTTGCTTGCGCAGTCATGACAACGCTGTCTTTATCAGCAAATTGAGAATTGTTTGCGGGGGTTAATACTGTAATATTTGGCGCCTGATTTTCTGTGACAGCGCTGTCACACAAACCCAAAAGTTTCCAATCTTGCCAGTCACCAGCATTTTCAACTGGATTTGACTGTGTCCACCATTTTGCCTCATACGCATTATCTTGTGCGTGTACTTGGCTGCCACCGCTGTGAGTTTGACCCGTTTGCCATTGTGTTAATACACTACAGTCAACTGCTGCATGCGTACTTAAGCCTACAAAACTAAGCGATACCGCACTTAGCTTAAAAGCATTTTTTATTGTCATTTGTGAGCTCATAGCTCCTCCGCCCAGGGTTAAATATAACATTAAATTTACAACTCAGTTTAAAAACTACCACAGTTAACTCATACGTCAACTTAATTTGGATATATGATGTATATAAAACAGCCACTTTATTAATAAAAAAAGACCATAAAATATATTTTTTATCATTATTTAGAACTAAATTAGAGCCATCCCGTTTAAAGAAAGGGTAATTTCGCATACAGAATATGAATACAAGGTTAATTTATGGTTAAGTTTTATTTGCGAGTATCTTCGCGGGCTCTAGCAAGTTTTACGAAAACGTAAATGAGAGTGGGAATAGATATAAACAATAAGGTGGTAGACTATATAACCAAAAAACCTCGCTTAGAAAAAAATTATCTAAGCGAGGTTTTTAAAAAAATGTCGGAGCTTGCTATTTTTTGTAAAAAATAGCATTTAAATAAAAGCCCTATTTGATCACAACGTCATTAAGCGGCGATTAAATAGGACTCTTGTCCTGCGTGTTTTTTGTTGCGTTTGTAAGCGCCTTTGCCTTTTTTAGCAGCTACAATTTGTGGTTTAAAAATTTTCGATGTCACTAATGCCGCTAATGCATTATCGCGAATAACACCCCGACCTGTATCTACTGATGTTGTAGATTTAATCACTTTAGAACGACGTTTACTCATTTATTTTTCCTCTTTAAAAGTTTTGCGATTGTATGCTTGATATAAAAAAATACAAGTATTTTAAATCAAAAAGCCCGCTTATTTGCGGGCTTAATAAACAACTATAAATTTAGAAACTAAAGCTTACTTTTGCGTAATAACTTCTGCCATCAAAGCCATAAGGCAATGCACGTACAGGGTATTTAAATGCGCCATTGGTGATAAAGTTTAGTACTTCGTCATCGCCTAGTTCATCTGGCGTTTCATCAAATACGTTATCGGCACCAACCGAAAGCACAAACATATCGTTAATTTGGTAACTCACGTTTAAATCAACTAACACTGCAGATTCAACCGTACTTGTTGGTTTAAACGAACCTGTTGGCGAAAGCTCACCCGGTAATGGTATATGATCGTTACCAAAATATTTTACATCGGTTTCGCCAAAGTAATTAAAACGAATTGTTGAAGTGTATGCATCACGTTCGTAGTCAAAGGTAAGTGTTGCTCGTTCACTAGGCTGTCCGTCGGTAAAAAAGCTGCGTTGTAAATCATCAAATGCAACCGATTCTGGAATGCCGTCCGCTGCGTTTACACCATCAATTTTAGTATCGTTTAAGTTACCCGCAAAAGTAACACCAAAGTTACCGCCTTCTACATCTGTACGATATGATGCAATTATATCAACGCCTTGAGTGGTTGAATCAACTGAGTTTGAAAAGTAGTTAGCTTGTACAGCGCCGGTTGCTTGTAAAGCAGCAACAGCCTCAGAGCTAAACGATACATCGTCAGCCGTTAATAAACTGCCAAGTGTAATACGGTCTTCAATTTCTACGCGGTAAAAATCAACCGTTAACGAAAGTTCGCTTGTTACATCGTAAACAAAACCAGCACTGTAGTTTGTCGATGTCTCAAGCTTTAAGCTATCTACACCTAGTGCACTTGGGAAAGCAGTGCCCGTATTTGCAGTAAATGATTGCGTTAACGTGCCGTCGGATCCTAAGTTAGTAGTAAATGCTGTATAGCCACTTTGCTGCAGCGAAGGGGCCCTAAAGCCAGTAGATACCGCACCACGTACTGCAAAGTCATCGTTAAATTCATAACGCGTTGCTAACTTACCAATTAAGTCATCTCCAGCATCAGAGAAATCTTCATAGCGAAGTGCACCACTGACGTTCCATGCATCAGTAAGCATAGTTTCAACATCTACGTAAAATGCGTAGCTGTTACGATCACTCTGATTTGCAGCTTCTGGACGCAAACCGTTATAAGCTTGAAAGCCACATTGTGCAAATTGCTCAGGGTCGTTCACTGATGGATACGATGTATCCATGTTTGCTAAACCACATGCGTACGATGCTTCATCACCAGGCACTATCTGGTAATTTTCTTTACGATACTCTGCACCAATTGTTACATAGAGCGGTTCGCCGCGACCAATGTCCACAATGCCATTTACGTCAAGGTTAACTGTTGTTTGATCGAACCTAAAACCACCTGAGTAACCACCACTTGGGCCTGCATTTGCTGCTATCTCAGCATCACTTGCCGTTGGATTATTAAATAAATACTCCGCCGCGTAAGAAGCGTTTAATGTATTGCGTGATGTAAAGTCATATTGGTTTTCACCATAAACTGCCGATACATCGTAATTCCAATCTGGATTAATATCACCTTTAAAACCTAGCGCAATAGAAATATCCTGTGCTTCGTTATAAATGCGCGGTAAAAAACCATCACTGTATACTTGAGTAACATTTTTAGATGCTTCGTTAAAGTTACGGTAAAAGCCGTTACCCAGTGCAGTGCGCTCAGAGTAACCACCAAACGAGTAAAGCTCACCGTCGCCCATTGGCAATGCCATATTATAAAATAACGAGGTAAATTCACTTTCCGAATTACCTTGGCCCCAACGAACGTTGTCAGATAACGTACCTGGCTCTACATCAAGCGAACCACCGGTATCGCGCTCTGCACGGTTAGTACCATCGGCATCACGATACTCAAGAGATAAATTAATAAAACCGCCTTCAGTGCCCAAATCAAAACCGCGATTTAAACCCGCTGAAATAGTCTCGCCATCACCTTCAGCTGTTTCACTATATTGTACATAACCAGTTGTTATACCTGTTGAGTTATTCAGTGATAAGTTAATGACCCCAGCAATAGCATCAGAGCCATACTGCGCTGCTGCACCATCACGTAATACTTCAACCCCTTTAAGTGCCGTAAGTGGAATAGCATTCATATCGGTACCCGCAGCACCTGCACCAACTGTTCCATTAAGGCCAAAAATAGATTGATTATGACGGCGCTTACCGTTTACTAAAACCAGCGTTTGGTCTGGCTGTAAGCCGCGCAATGTTGCTGGGCGGAATAAATCAGAGCCGTCTGATACTTGAGTACGCGAAAAATTAAACGATGGCGCTGTAGCTTGTAAGCTTTGGCCAAGCTCGGTAAAGCCACCTTTGTTTAAATCATCAGCGTCAATTAAATCAATGGGTGACGAAGATTCAGTTGCTGTGCGGTTAGAAACCCGTGAACCTAAAACGGAAATTTGTTCTATATTTTTTTCTGCTTGAACTGTTGCTTCTTCAGCAATAACTGAAGAGGTGCTAAATGCAAGTCCTACGGCGATAGCCAATGTATTTAAACGAAGTGTTGTCATGTGTGTTGTTCGACCCTGTTGACTCTTCACCTGTTTACTCAATTGCAGTAGTAAACAGGTAAATTAATAAAAGTTATAATTAGTGTGATCAAGCGTCATTTACAAAATTGCGCTTTGGCAAACATCCTAGCAACATACACATATAAAAAGAAACATATTTAACTGCGACAATGGTCGATATATGCAAAAGTTAGCTAAATTTTCTCCTATTTCATGTTTTTGATTGAATTTTAAACAAAAAAAAGCATGATTATTCAAATCATGCTGGTTGTTAAAACTATGTTTTCTAGCCTTCTTCTTCCCACAAAGCCAGTTTTTCATCTTCTAGCATCAATGCCATGGATGCAATGCCAGTAAGACTTTCATCTAATCCGGTATACAGTAGCGCAAAGCCTTCACTAAGTACCGCAGGTTCTGGATGCTCTTTGAGCGAATCTGGCCACATCGCAAAAGTGGCTAGTAAATTAAGCGTCGCTTCAAAGTTATCAATAAATAACTGTCCATCCGCCTGATTCTCAACGACCTGTTTATCGGCACTGAGTAAAAAGTTAAAGTCATGCTGCCATACTTCTTGATTCACCATATAAGCAGCTAAATAGCCTACACACCATTGTTGTAGTTGCTCACTCGGCGCTTTAGCATCTTTACCATGAGGATAAATACTTGCCAGTATATGCTGCTGCGCTACCTGAGCTTCGGTCACATTATCCAGCAGCGTGATCATTGCGTCATGCTCCGCTGAGCTTGTCATTAATTGGGTATAAATAGGGTCATTTTTATCAGCAATATAATTGGCAATTTCTGACTCGCCATAAAATTCCGAGCACGCCAATAACCCACTGATAAAACCAATCACGCTGTCAGAACTCACCACTTTTAGTTCAGGGTGCTGACTTAGATAATCCCTAAGAACCAATTCACTTTTTTCATTAAGCATTATTCACCCTCAAGTTATTATAAAATTCATACCTACACTAACCAACAATTGGCTAATTTAAAAGCAAATTATTACTTAACCTAACTCTGGTTAAATGGTTTTGCCTGAGTTAAGGTCGCTCACTCAACACTGGAAATATACATCGCACACATGTACCTATATTTACGGTGCTCTCAATTTCAATTTTTCCCTGATGATCATTAACCATAGTGTACACTAATGGCATGCCCATACCGGTCCCCCTGCCAACTGGTTTAGTAGTAAAAAATGGATCAAAAACTTTTGCAAGCACTTGCTCACTCATGCCACAACCATTGTCATTAACACTAATAATTATTTGCTGGTCGTCGCTATCAACTTGCACGTGAATATGTGCTTGTCTATCAATTAATGCTTCGCAACTATGTGAAGCATTAATAAGTATGTTAACCATTATTTGATTGATGGTTGCCAAATCACAATAACTCAGCGGCAATGTCGTTATTGATGTGGTTAACTGACAACCTTTTAATTGATTTTTAAGCAATTTAAGCGCATTTTTCACAGCATCTGTCATATCAGCCAATTGTTTCTTGTTAGTTGTTGGTCGCGCAAAATTAAGCAAATTGCCCACGATTTGATTAATGCGCCTTAAGCCTTCAGCACTATCGGCCACTAGTTGATGAATATCTTGCTGCAGTTCAGCAAATGATTGCTGCTCACTAAGTGATGCTAACTGTTGTTGAAAATTTGTTTCACTAATCCTCTTAGCTAAATATTGCTGGTTTAAATCAAGTAACTCACAAAAGCCATGCATGCTCTGTTGCAAACTTTCTACATTGCTCATTGCATAAGCTAAGGGATTATTAATTTCATGGGCAACCCCAGCACATAAGGTACCTAAAGTGGCCATTTTTTCTGCTTGAATAAATAACTGCTGTTGATACTCAAGATCAGCTACTTTTTTTATTAACTCTTCATTTAGTGCATATAAAACGCGACTTTTATCTTCAATCAGCTGCTCAGCCTTTATACGCGCGGTACGTTCACGAAAATAAGCTTGCTTGTAGTCTTCATCTATCGCATCCATCTTAATTAACCAGCAATTAAAAACGATTATCTTGTCATTAAAATTAGCACAATTGATGCCAATGACACGGTTTAATTAGAAAAACTATAGCAGACAGGCTATGGTTAATAATATTGTTTATCCATAGGTAAAATCGTGAGTCAATCAGCAGACCTACCAACCATGCAAGTATTATGCGTTGACGATGATGAGATTGTGCTACGTTCTTTATCGCGGCTGTTCAAAACGCAGCAACTTACGGTACTTACCAGTGATTCACCTATAGATGCACTAAAATTAATCAAACAGTATGAATTTGATGTAATTATTAGCGATATGCGGATGCCAAAAATGAATGGCGCTGAACTTTTTCAACAAGCGCAAAAATTAGCACCTGATACTCAGCGTATTTTACTTACTGGTTATGCAGATATCGAAATCACCTTAGCAGCTGTTAATCAAGGCAAGATCCATGGCTATATCCAAAAACCATGGCAAAATGACTTATTACTACGTTCCATCACCGACAGTATTGAAAAATATCAACTTAAAAAACAAAACCTGAAACTCCAACAACAAATTAATCGCCATAATGAAGTCCTCAAAGAACTTAATAGCTCTCTTGAACAGCGCGTTGAAAAAAGAACCAAACAAATAAAACAAGTACTTAAAAAACTCGAAATTGCCAACGCCCATGAAAAACACGAACATAGTTCAACAGTTGAGTTGCTCTATAACTTCATTAATGCCAATCCATATTTAGATGGCACCAAAGCGCAGAACATTGCCAATACCTGTACGCAAATAGCAAAACAGTTGCAGCTACCACCAAAAAATATAGAAATGGCGGCAATGGCTGGTTACTTAGCTCAGATAGGGCTGTTAGCAATGGATCCCGCACTTTATGAAAAACCCGTGCATGCGCTTAATGAACAGCAACGCAAAAGTTATTATACGCATCCAAGTACAGCACAATTGATGTTAATGCCTGCGACTCATCTGCATGAAGTATCTGACGCCATTTATCACCAGTACGAACGCTATAACGGAAATGGCCTACCTAAAGGATTAAAAGGTAATGATATTCCTCTTAGTGCAATGATACTCGCGCTTGCACGTGACTATTGGGATGCATTTGAACAAAGTAATTTAAAAGATGAAGAAAAGCACCAACATGCACTCGAAACAGTAAAAATGTACAGCGGTAACTTTTACCATCCTAAATTAGTGCAAGCTTTGGAGGCTTGCCGAGTTAAATGCATTAAGCAGCAAGCAAAAGTAGGCTCGATGAAAATAATAACGGCCAAAGAGCTAGCCATCAATATGGTACTTAGCCATGCACTTCATAGTCACACGGGGATTATGTTGCTGCCAAAGGGGCATATATTTAGTGCTAAATCCATTGAAAAGTTACAGCAACTAGAAGCTAAAAAACCGACTCCATTTAGGATCATGATCAAATCATTGTAAATCAGTGATCCTATTAACCCTTTCATTCGTTACAATAGGCTATTAATATTAATAGCCTATATTCCATAACCGTCTATTTTGCTTTAGGAGCATTGCGTGTCGCGATTTTCAGCCGTTACCGATAACCCTCATGATCAGCGTTTTAATCAAAAAACAGGGATTTTACTGACCAACTTAGGCAGCCCCGATGCCCCAACAGCAAGTGCATTGCGCATTTACTTACGTGAGTTTTTGTCAGATCCTCGTATCGTAGAAATACCGCGTATTGTGTGGATGATCATCCTGCATGGCATCATTTTGCGTATTCGCCCAAAACGCTCAGCTAAACTATATAAAAGTATTTGGACTGAAAATGGCTCGCCACTGACCCATATTACACGCCAGCAAAGCCTTAAATTAAATGCCTTATTAAAACAGCATGGCTATACCAATACCGAAGTGGTTATGGCGATGCGCTACGGTAATCCATCAATCGAAGCCGGCCTTGAAGAGCTTAGAGATAAAGGCTTAACCCGCATTATTGTGTTGCCACTTTACCCACAATATTCAAGCCCAACCACAGGCTCAACATTTGATGCCGTGGCGAATGTATTAAAAAAATGGCGCTGGGTGCCAGAGCTTCACTTTATAAATGGGTATCACAAAAACCCAACCTACCTAGAGTCACTCGCTAACAGCATTAGCGAAGATTTAGAAAAACACGGTATGCCACAAAAATTAGTGTTTTCGTACCACGGTATGCCTAAACAGTTTTTAGATAATGGCGACCCATATCATTGCTTATGTTTACAAACCACTCGCTTAGTGGTCGAAAAGCTCGGACTCGATAAAGATTTAGTTATCAGCACCTTTCAGAGCCGTTTTGGTAAAGCCGAGTGGTTAAAACCTTACACAGATGCAACCCTTGAGAGCTTACCAAACGAAGGGATTAAAGACGTGGCTATTATCAGCCCTGCATTTAGCGCTGATTGCCTTGAAACACTTGAAGAATTAGAAGGTGAAAACCGAGAGATTTTTGAACAAGCTGGCGGTGAAAAATACCGTTATATAGCTGCGCTTAATGATAGAGACGATCATATTAACGCGTTATTTGAGGTGCTTAAACCAAACTTATAAATTAAACTTTAACACTGCCGCGCAGCGCTTTGGTATTACCATGTTTGGTTTTCTTATCCATGCGTCTGCGCTGTGAATTACGTGTTGGCTTTGTAGCACGACGAGCACGTTCGACCTTAGTGGCTGATAAAATAAGCTGTTTTAGTCGCTTTAACGCATCTTCCCTGTTTAGCTCTTGAGTTCGATGACTTTGCGCTTTGAGAACAATCACACCTTCTTTAGTGATACGACTATCATTGAACGCCAACAACCGCTCTTTATAAAACTCTGGTAACTTTGAGCGATTAATATCAAAGCGAAGGTGGATCGCACTGGCCACTTTATTAACATTTTGACCACCCGCTCCTTGTGAACGAATAGCTGACAGCTCGACTTCCCATTCATCGATTGTTACGGTATTTGAAATAATTAACATGTGGTTCAGCTACATCAGGCAAAAATGTAGTATATCATCTGATGTTAACAGACTAAAACCCTCTTTAATTTATAGCGGTTATCTAATTAATAGTCTTTAATGCAACTAACAATTGAATAAAAAAGGTGCTCAACATGAAAAAAATAATTTTATCTCTTAGTTTGTTAGCAATGAGTTTTTCAAGCCTTGCGGCAGATATCACAGAAAAAGATTTACAAGGTTATATGCAAGCATTACCCGCGGTTGTTGATTGGTCACAAAATCAAGATTCATTAAAAAGCATGGATTTGGGTAGTATGTTAGGTGGCTCTGAAGGGGGCTCGACGGCAATGGCATTAGGCGCCCTTGGTACAATCAAAGATAATGATTTATACAAAGAGTTTGCAGCCCTTACCAATAAATATGGTTTCACGCCTGAACAACTAATTACTGTGGGTTCTGAAGTCTCGATGGCTTACCTTGAAAACATCAAAGGTAATTTATCGCCAGAAAACAAAGATAAAGTAAATCAGTTAATGGGCGGTTTGCAAAGTATGGGCGGCTCGAAAAATAACAGCGCTAGTTCAATGATGGGCACACTTGGTAACTCAGCTAATGCTGCTAATACAGATGCGCCGGTTGTTAGCGAAAGTAATTTAAAACTAATTAAAGAATATATGCCGCAACTACAAAAACTATTTGCCAGAGTGCAATAGGTTTTTATAAAAAAGCGACCTTAGGGTCGCTTTTTTATAGTTGTAACTCCCCCAGCTGAAAATTATACTGTCTACAATCATTAGCGACTTTAATTATTGATTTTATGCCATTAAGTACTTTTTCGCCCGCCACAACTGATAACGACCAAAAACAACTGTGTGTATTACTTGCACTGATAATAAGTGGCTCATCGCATGGCTATGAGAACTCTGTCCAGCAGCTCACTAAACGTCTTTATAGTCACATTAAAAATGGCTATTCGTTTTCTCAAGCTGAAGTCGCTAAATACACTAAACAACTCGAATCTAAAGATTTAATTTGGAAGCTCCCCTACGGACCAAACTTTCGTATATCAGTTAGCGCAGTTGCTTATGTAGCTATTAATGCTATAAAACATCAGCCAGTTTTATTGCATGCTTTTTTAACCGAAGCTACAAAAAGCTATTATTACCACGATCAAGCCGTGCACTTTCTGCACCTGCTATTCAATGATCTTGACCGCGCAATAAGCGGAAAAAAACCGCTCCCTAGTGATTTATCACTTGAGCTTGATAGCGCTTTTGTTAATTTGCTCGCGCAATCACCATACAGCGAGCAACTGTGGCAATGCCTTCCTGAGCAATGGCAACAGCTTTGCTTGGATAACTTTATCCGCGGTCAATTTTTCAACCTCACCAGTGAGCGTGCATGGCCGACTCTGATTGCCAAAGCGCTCCCAACAACAGAGCTGAGAAAACGCATTTATCTGAATGAGAATTTAGCCATATTATTACAAGAAGATAATTTTGCTGAATTGTTAGATGATAAAAGAGACCGTGTTTTAGCCACTTTTTATGAAGCAAATACCAATGCCATCAAGGGTGAGTTTATTGATATTGCTTTGATACAGTATAAAAGCGCTTTAACAGCGTTTAGAAAAAACTTTGGCAAAGGCATCTATCCGACCGAGATCACCGGATTACTTTACACTGTATGCCTATTTATCAGTGCAACCGCTGCAGATATTAAACAACTAAATACCTGTCGAAAATGGTATCAAAAAAATCTTGGGGAATTAAGCCACCCAAGCCAAGCGATTGATTATTTGCTGGAAGAGGATTTAGCTAACTATCAAAACCATCGTTTAAGCAACAGCTTAAGTCATCTACTTGGTAACCCGAATGCATTAGCGCCATTATTTTGCTTATTACTGGCAATTATTAAAAACGCCACAGACGAACAGGTAAATCATCTAAGGGGTGATACTGAACTGTTAGAACAGCTCAATAGCGCAATTAGTGCGCATCAACACTGGTTAGCTGAGCAATGCCAGCACTTAGTTAATTGGCTTAGCGATGACACACCATTACCCAATACTGGTTTATTACAGCACTTTACCCGCGTCCCACAATGGCAGCGTTGGCTTAATGATATTAGCCAAATTGATACGCCCACTGCGCAGCAACGAATTGTATGGCAACTGGATTTAACCCATTTAGATTTACCGCTCATACAAGCCAAAGTACAGCAACTCAATGCCAAAGGCGAATGGACCAAAGGTCGTAAAGTAAACGCCCAAGAACTTGCTTATAACCAGTATCAAGATGCATTAACCAGCGCCGATCATAACTTAGTACAAGTGCTCAACAACCATGCCGGATTTGGTTATCACGAAATACATGCAACGGCCGCGGTATTACAAGCACTAATAGGGTTTAAAGGGCTTGAAGATCACAATGGACAGCCACTTACGCTGATCAAAGGCGAGTTTGTCATTGAAATTGCACAAGACAGCAATGATTGCTATCGCCTGGTAATGCAACCGAGTATCAGCGATCCGGACTGTGACTTTTTACTTATCCACAGTCACGCAAATTGTTACCAAGTATTCGCCATTGATGACAAACAGCTCAAATTACTGCAACTATTTGAGCAACAACCCAATAATTTAACCGAAGAAAAACTGCCACAACTAAATGCCGCATTACAAGTACTGGCTAACGAGCATCATATTAGCAGCCAGCGTACCGAGTTTGCTCATATCAACAACGTACGCCAAGGCTTGTGTGAATTTGCCGCAGTGATCGCTCTTACCCAATTAGGTATCAACATTAACTTTTATGCCATGCCAAATGGCGTAGATGGCCCTTGGGTTGAGCCCGGCATTGGTGCTTTGACACTGGCACATACTGATGATGATCAAACCGACAGCATTGTTATTAAACGTGATTTAAAAGCAGAGCAAAAAGCGTTTAGAAAATTACTGAAAAGTATGGCCGGATTATTTGCTGATCGGCAATCACCGCAACATAATCAAATTCAACAGCAGTTTTATTTACCTGAAGATATTAGCCAAGCAATTGAGTTACTTGAAGCTGCGCAAAAAGCACAGTCTCTGGTATTAAGTTGGGACGAAACGAGCCAAGGCATGAGAGTTGCCAAAAGCCAGCACCTTTCTCTTAACTTAAATGATGATAACGATTGGTTAAGCGTCAGTGGTAAAATCTCACTCCCTAGCGGCCAAATATACGAATTACAAACCCTGCTTAAAGCCCCGCGCCGTGGCAGCATTTTAGAGTTTTCGGAAGGCAATTCATTATTATTGGATCAGCGTTTAACTAACTTATTAAATCGCTTAGAAGGGATGCAAAATATTGATAAGCACAACCCAAGTGATGAACTACGGATTGCCAACGCGCGTGCATTGCCTTTACACCAAAGCATTGCCGACTTAGATGATGTCACATTTGGTGACAGCTGGAAAACGCGTTTAGCTAAATTTGAGCAAACTATCGACCCTACCTTACCTGCACATTTAGTCCATATTTTACGAGACTATCAAGTAGTCGGGGTTAAATGGCTAATGCAACTGGCCAACTGGGGACTCAATGCTTGTTTAGCCGATGACATGGGGCTGGGTAAAACCTTACAAACCTTAACCGTGTTACAAATGCGCAGTAGTTTAGGTGCCAGTGTAGTGGTTGCGCCAAAATCTGTGTGTCATAACTGGCAAGTTGAAACCGAGCGATTCGCGCCGGCTTTGCATGTAAAAATCATTGAAAACGCCACTGCATGCGCTGATATTCTGGCAACGGCTGGTAAACACGATTTAGTGATCGTCAGTTATGGTTTACTGCCACTAATTGGTGAACAACTGGCGCAATTTTCTTTTGCTAATATTGTCTTTGACGAAGCACAGGCAATTAAAAACCCCTTGAGTTTAAGAGCTAAAGCCGCATTTGCACTCAATGGTCAATTTAAAATTGCCCTATCAGGCACACCAATCGAAAACCATTTAGGTGAACTGTGGAGCTTGTTTAACTTTTTAATGCCAGGCTTTTTACATACCCTGCCAGTATTTAAAAAGCGCTTTGGTAACGCCGATAAAAACCAACAACAAGCCGATACCCTGAAAACCCTCATTGCTCCATTTATCCTGCGTCGAACCAAACAAACGGTATTGACCGAGTTACCAGAAAAAACCGAAATAAACTTAACCTTCGCATTAAGTGAAAAAGAGCAAGCACTGTACGAAGCAACCCGTTTAAATGCACTTGAACAAGCAAATCAGGAAGATAGCCAATACATTACTATCTTGGCGTCATTAACTAAATTACGCCGCGCTTGTATTGCCCCGCAGTTGTTATTAGAAAATAGTAAGTTGCCATCGAGTAAACTCGACACTGCAGAAGCGATTATTGAAGAATTACTAGAAAACAACCACCAAGCGCTGATCTTCAGCCAATTTGTCGATGTGTTAAAACTGGTTGAAAAGCGCTTACAAAAACGCGGCATCGATTATTGTTATCTTGACGGCAGCATGAGTACTAACAAACGCAAACAACAAGTTGATAAATTTCAAGCAGGTCATGCACCACTGTTTTTGATCAGCTTAAAAGCAGGCGGCACGGGGCTTAATTTAACGGCGGCTGATTATGTACTGCATCTCGATCCGTGGTGGAATCCCGCGGTTGAACAACAAGCATCAGATCGCGCGCATCGCCTAGGGCAAACACGCCCCGTTACTGTGTACCGACTGATAGCACAAAATACCATTGAAGAAAAAATCCTGCAATTGCACGAACATAAACAAGCACTCGCAGATAAAGTACTCGCCGGCAGTGGTGATGCTGGGCAAATGTCTAAAGATCAACTACTGGCGCTGTTAAGTAACAGCGAAATGTAGCTCAGACCTGTTTATCTTTCGAGATTATTACAGCAGCCCATGTGGTTTTTAGGCAGGTCTATGTAGCGCGGTTATTCTTGGTGTGCCAAAGTAACCGCAAAGGCACTGGCATCTTCTAATGTCGAAAGCATCGCTGGAGTAGGCAAACAGATATCCTGAACAAAATGCAGTACGTGGGGCTGTGGCTCACCAAAAAGAATATCCAGCGCTAAGCGGTCTTTACCGTATAAACCACGGTGGATCATATTTGCCGAGAAAATTAATAAATCCCCTGCTTGCATTTCTATCACATGGCCGGTGGCTAAATCATCGCTGGTGTTGTTGTGATCAATAGCCAACCGAGTTGCCAGCTCATCAGGGGTATCCCAACGTCGATGGGTACCTGGTACTAACTCAATACCTGGCTCATCCTCAAGCGCAACCCGACAATGTATCACTTCAGGACCCGATAGCGCAGCTTGCTGCTCCGCCAAGCTTAAATGGTATTGCATATCACGATGCCAATAATTTTCTTGCTCAGGATTAACCGGATTAAAAAACAACTGGGTATTCATAAAGGCCGCTGATTCAAGTATCGAATCAACTTGAGCCATTAACTTATGGCTGGCAATAAACTTAAATAATACTAAGCGCTGGGCCTCATCTAAATAGGTATTTGCAGTTAAATAGGCACTATTAACCGCCTTGGTTTGATAAAACTGTTGATTATCTGCGATCCATTGCTGATGAAAACAATTGATCACTTCGCGCTCATGCACAAGTTCACGTTCAGTGTAAAAA
Source organism: Pseudoalteromonas sp. SG43-7 (assembly GCF_014164295.1). Classification (NCBI taxonomy): domain Bacteria; kingdom Pseudomonadati; phylum Pseudomonadota; class Gammaproteobacteria; order Alteromonadales; family Pseudoalteromonadaceae; genus Pseudoalteromonas; species Pseudoalteromonas sp. SG43-7. The sequence goes on along the minus strand of NZ_JACJEY010000032.1, from coordinate 10,300 downwards.
CCTTTTACATGAAAAAAACCATGCTGCTCAAATTGGGTATTGATCATCAAACTAATCATCCTCACATTGCAAAATTGCTTGAATAGTTTGCGCCAACTGAGGCACCACATCACGCTCAAACCAAGGGTTTTTAGTTAGCCAAATATTATTACGCGGACTCGGGTGCGGCAATGGCAAAACATCTGGCCAATACTCACGCCATGATTTTACTAACTCAGTGAGGGGTAAATGTTTTGTGTGTGGTAAATGGTACGCTTGGGCATATTTACCCAGCACTATGGTTAACTTAATATTGGGCAGTGCCGCTAAAAGCTGGGAACGCCATGCAGGTGCGCATTCTTTACGCGGCGCTAAATCGCCTGACTTACCTTTACCTGGGTAACAAAAGCCCATCGGCAAAATAGCAACCTTAGTTGCATCATAAAAATCGCATGGCTTAAGCCCTAACCACTCGCGCAGCCGCTTGCCACTGGCATCATCAAATGGAATGCCACTTTGGTGTACTTTAAGCCCCGGCGCTTGCCCTGCAATTAAAATACGCGCACTGGGATTAAATTGCAGCACCGGACGTGCCCCAAGCGCCAGCTCAGGCTCACAGATCACGCATTGACTAACTTGCTTTAACAAGGTGCTAGCCATCATCACTGCTTTGCCCTATTCGCCACAGCACACCACTTGGATCATAAATAACAAAATCAATCATTTGCCACGCTTGCAAGCTTGGCTCAGTAATTTTTATATTATATTTTTGCGCCAACCCCGCACTTGTTAATTTATCATGCCATGCTGTCACATCTGCAACTAATAAGTGCATCATAAAATTTTTAGCGTGCTCTGGATTATAAAAATTTTGCAGTAAAAAACTACAGTCTCCGTGGTAAAAGTACGCCATATCTGGGGTTTCCCACGCGATTTGAAAGCCCATATGCTGATAAAACGCACAACTAAGCGCAAAATCTTTTGCTGGTACAAATGCTTTAATTTCTTCGCAACTCAAATCTGTCATTCAATTTTTTTCCTTGAGTTAGTAAAATAATGATCTATTTTTGCGTTCAATTATGTTCTGACCACACTGCAAATTCATTGCCACTGGGTTCAGTAAAATGGAATCGGCAGCCCCCTGGAAAATCAAAAATTGGTTTTATAATACTCCCGCCATGTTGCTCTACTTTAGCCTGTGTTTGCGCAATATCCTCGCTATAAAATACTAATAAAGCTGCGCCATGTTGCGTTAATGAGCTAAGTGGTGCTTGATAAAAACCGCCATCAAGCCCAGCTGTATCAGCACTAAATGACGTATATTCAGGGCCATAATCAATAAACTGCCAATCAAAAACCGCACTAAAAAATGCCTTAGTGGCGATTAAATCTGCTGCGGCAAATTCAACATAATTAAGTTTTTTGTGTGCTGACATAGTACTCCCTAAAAAATTAATGTAACGGCTTATAGCCTTCCAATCACTAAGCATACAAGCAGTTGAAAAATTTGCGAACTTTTCAATTAAAACAGCAAATGATAAAAGCAGATCATCATTTTACTAAGTAAATATACTGAGTATTATTGCGCTATCACCCGAACAAACAACAAAGAAAATACGAATCACTATCTTTTCTGTATCTAGAATATATAATACCCTCTTTATTCGCCCCCATTTGGGACTTTGAGGGATCATCATGCACGCTCAATCTGTCAAAAACAGCCAAACACTCTCTATAAGATCTAAATTAAGCCAAGCTTATCAAGCCCATGCTTACCGTTTTGCTGTTATCTCACGCTTTTTTGCCGCCATTGTTGGTGGTTATACCTTTACTGCCGTGTTTACCGCGTTACTGAGTATTATTTTACCGCTGAAAAAATCAGATGCTGTACTGCTTAGTATCAGCCTGACTATTTTAGTGTACAGCTGCGTGTTTATTTGGGTGTTTGCAGTTAAGTCACTATCTAAAATATGGATCACTATTTTACTAACTACTTCAGGGTGTGCTCTGATCTTATCATTACTAAAGGGTTGGCTATGAAAGAGAGTTTTTTCCGCTCCATGACCTGGATGCATACTTGGGTTGGATTATTAGTATGCTGGCTACTCTATTTAATATTTTTTGCTGGTACGGTGAGTTTTTTTCGGGACGAAATAACGCTATGGAATCAACCAGCGCTGCACAATGTACAAGCGCCTGAACAGCGTGTAGCGCAACAGCGTAGCCAAATTATCAGTGGTATTAATTACCTACAAAATGCAGGCTCGGAGTCTACGCGTTGGGGAATTTACTTGCCCACAGAGCGAAAACCGCAGCTTAACTATGCTTATGAAAAGCCTCGTCCTGAAGGGAAGCGTTTTGGTGGTTGGCAAGAGCACAATATCAACCCACAAACAGGCGACGAAATAGCACAAACAAGAGACACCAGAGGTGGTAACTTTTTTTACCGACTGCATTTTGACCTACATTATATTGATGTACGCACAGCCCGATGGATTGTCTGCTTTGCGAGCTTATTTATGTTGGTAGCGCTGATATCTGGGGTGGTGATCCACAAACGTATTTTTAAAGATATGTTTAGCTTTCGTGCCAATAAAGGCAGCCGCAGTTGGTTAGATGGCCATAATGTATCGTCTGTATTGGCGTTACCTTTTCATATTATGATCACTTATACAGGCCTAATCACGCTAATATTTATGTTATTCCCCTATCCAGCAATGACCGCATACGAAGATGGTATTCGTGGTTTATTTAACGATGTGTCACCCACTAATGTGCGCACCAAAACTAGCCCAGATAGCGCCCCATTAATAGCCATCGATACTATTTTAGATCAAGTTTATACTAACTGGCCTGATGCTGACTTAACACAAATATCAATTCGTGATCCAAATAGAGCCTCAGCCACAATTACAGTCCGTGCAGACACCGGTAGCCTAGTTCGCGACCAAACACCCACCTTATTATTTAACGGTGTAGATGGCAGCTTAATAGCTAAAACTGCTGCCCAATTAACCAATACAGAAGTGTTCTATGACTCGCTAACAGCCCTACACACAGGCCGTTTAGCTAACCCATTATTACGCTGGTTATACTTTTTATGCGGCGTAGCTGGCTGTGTAATGATAGCAACTGGCTGTATTATGTGGGCTAAGCGTATTCGCGAACGCATGAAAAAAGACCAACCCGCTACAATTGGCTTAAAGTTGGTAGAAGGGTTAAACCTTGCCACATTAATGGGCTTACCACTTGCAACCTGCGCATTTTTTATTGCCAACCGGTTACTGCCTATGACAACCCCTGAGCGCGCTGATAAAGAAATACTTGCATTCTTTGTGACTTGGCTAGCCGTTGCTTTGTTTGCGCTATTTAAACGCGCAAGGCCGCAGTGGATTTTACTCGCGTGGATAAACGGTATCGCCTGTCTCAGCGTGCCTGTTATTAATGCTCTTACCACCAATGGCAATCTAATAAGCTACTTGCTAAACGGCCAATGGGCGTTGTTTAGTTTTGATTTAATGTGCTTAATATTTGCAGCCTTATTTGTAATTCAGGCCAAAAAAATACCAACTCACACTCCGGCTAAAACACCGCAACAACGGGCGCGCCGTTCAGCAAAAACTAAGTTACAGGAGCAACCATAATGCATGAATTACTGCAATTGAGCCTATGTTTACTGGCATTTAATTGTTTTGCTTTGGCTAAATTTAATCATTACCGTGATGTATTTAAAACCCGCCCTAGCGACAAACTCAGTAAACAGTTTTTGATCGCTGCTTGGATCAGTATTTTACTAAGCTTAGTACTGAGTGTTGTACAACATAACGGCTACGGCGCTTTACTATTTTGTGGTTACATGGCGCTAAGTGTCTTAATATTAATGATTTTTTATAGCTTCAAAGCATCTTGGGTAAAAATAATGAGTGCTTTAAATATCACCGTTGTAATGCTCAGTGGGCTGTTTTTAACTGTTTTTTAAGCTTAGTTAGTAAAAATATGATCTGAGCAAAAAAAAAGGCAAACTAACTTAGTTTGCCTATATCCAAATGATTTGGTTATAAATAGTAGGGGGATACTCATGTTACAAATAGCTTGATTGAAGCTATTGCCAATCAATCTATGCGGAATATGATATCCCTCTAATGTGTCATATTTATTACCTAGTAATTACTTTTTAATATAAAAAAATAAAACCTATTACTGTGTAGTCGTAGCAAAGTCAAAGTTACACAAGCCGCCCTACATAGCTATTCTCTATCACTGTAAAGGGGATTTACAGTCATGGTGTACTGTTCTGTTTAACCATTATCAGGTTGTCTGTATCAAAGCCTTTTTGCTGCGCAAGCACTTTAAAGTCAGCTAAGCGTTGCTCACTCACAGTGGGGGTACGCGATAATAGCCACAAATAATCGTTATTGTAGCCAGATACGTACGCATATTGGTAATTTTGTTGGTCTAACTTAAATACAATATAAGAGCTGTAAAAAGGACCAAAAAACGATACTTTTAAATGACCAACATTATTGCTATCAACAAATTTCGCAGTACCTTGAGCCTCACTCCATTTGTTTTCCTCGCTATTAAAACCACGGTTTAGCACAGTTACAGAGCCATCATCGTTAATTGTATAATCCGCTGTTATATTATCTAAACCACGCTCAAAAGAGTGATCTAATCGGGCTATTTCATACCACTTACCTTGGTACTGTTCGATGGAAAAAGGACTCACTGGTGCAACCTTATCGGGCATGCCAGTACAGCCAAGCAGTAAACTACTGACGAACAGAGTAAGAGTGATAAATAATTGATTTTTCATCGTTGATTCCTTGATAGTTAATTAGGCCACCAACGCAGTAAAGCATAAAAAGTTCACTTAATACTAGTTGTTCTAAAAGCCTTAGGTTAGGATCATTTTTTTACTAACTATTAGAAGTTAACAATGAAGATATGGGTTGATGCTGACGCCTGTCCAGTGGTGATCAAAGAAATTTTGTTTCGTGCCGCAGAGCGTACGCAAACTGAAACAATTTTAGTCGCTAATCATGCAATGCGTATTCCGCCTTCAAAATACATTAGCCGGTTGCAGGTCTCATCAGGGTTTGATGTGGCTGATGACGAAATCGTCAAACGTATTGCAGCCAATGATCTAGTGATCACCGGTGATATTCCGCTAGCATCCGAAGTAATCGATAATGGCGGCCAAGCGCTAAATCCTCGCGGCGAACTGTATACCAGTGAAAATATTCGCTCGTTACTAAATGTGCGCGATTTTATGGATACTATGCGTTCAAGTGGCGTTGAAATGAACGGCGGACCGCCACCGCTTAGCCAAAGTGATCGTCAAAACTTTGCTAATAATCTAGACCGCATTCTAGCTAAAAATAAATGAGTAAGGCTGCAAGTAATATAGGCTTTGGTGACCCAGCTTTTACAGTCGCTGTGTATATAGCGAATGTACCACCGATGCCACAGTACACCAACCTAAGTACAGTGACGTCATGTGTGGATGGACAAATTGCCAGCATCAACCAAGCCTGTGGTAATGGCTGGCGTAAAGTATTTAATGTATATGCTAAAGTGTTATTTGCACTGCCTAGCGAGTATTACCAATTCGCCAAACTCGCCCCGACTTGGCAACACTATCGTGATGAACAACTGCTGCAGCTTAATAGTCAAACTGCCTTACTTTTTAGCCCTCCGGTTTTAAATAACAATAATACCTTGCATATTATTGCCGGACGCACATATGCTAAAGCGCTGCTGCAGCAAGGACACTTACAGTGCCAATTACAGTGGTTAGATGAAGAATTTGCTATCGATAAAGTAAACAAGTTGATTGTGTGTCCATACTTTGATTACCGCCAACTTAGCAATATAAAAATAGCGCGACTTAGTCAGCTAGTTGCCCAGTGTTTTGTGGCAGAGTAAGACTTTGTTAACTAACCTTAAGGTAATTTGCATATAATGGACAATTTAACTTTATGAAAATCCTCGTCGTTGACGATATGCCTTTGATGCGCCATGTATTAATAAATATGTTAAGAAAACTAAATTATCACGATATTGTTGAAGCGACTGATGGAATACAAGCATTAAGTTTATTACAAAACCAAGGCTATGATTTAGTTATCACCGACTTGCATATGCCAAAAATGGATGGCAAAACTTTACTCAATCGTATTCGTGATGACCAAGAGTTAGCCGAAATCCCGGTATTAATGATCACCTGCGAAGACAGCTCCACAGCAATCAAAGAAATTATCGCCGCGAAAGTGTCAGGCTTTATTGTAAAACCTTTTAATTTAAATGTGTTAGATAGCCAGTTAAAGAAAGTTATGAAGTTAGAAAGTTAGAAAGTTAGTCAATCTCAACGCAATGTTACTTTAAACATTGTTTAAGTGCGTCATCATCTTGCTGAAATCTAGATAATAACCAAGCTTGAAAAGCGATTACCTTTGGCCAATTAAAATGCTCCTTAGGGCCCACTAAATAATATTTATAGTGGCAGTTATATTCAAAATTAGGGTAAACTTCTAACTGCCCTAATTTGATATGGGACTCAATTAAACGTCGCCTCACACCACAACCAGATAGGTTTCACTCATCAGATAACTCATATAACCCCAGCATAACTTTATGAACTAATTCGCTTTTACATGATCGCTACTGTAGTATCATAAATGAGGAATTTATAACCAATGCAGATTTTTTTACCATGATCATAAATGCTAAATTACACAATGCGAACAGCTAAACGATTACGCAACATATGCAACGCCAGTCTGTTACTACTGTTGTGTGTAAGTAACGCCAGTAAAGCAGTACCAACAGCGCAAAGTATTGACTCAACGACAATTCAACTTAGCGCAGGTGAATGGCCGCCTTTTCTCAGTGAATCGCTGCCCTACCAAGGTGTAGTAGCGCATTTAATTCGCGATATATTTGCGGAAGCAGGCATTACCGTTAACTTTACATTTTTACCTTGGTCACGTGCATATCACGATACCGAAAATAACAAATATGCCGCTACTGCGGTATGGATGTTCAGTGACGAAAGAGCAACTGCTTACTTATATAGCGAACCGGTACTCAGTGAACGATTTGTGTTTTTTTATCAAAAGCAGCGCCATTTTGATTGGCAAAATATTGCAGATTTAAAAGGCCTATTACTCGGTGGTGGGCTTGGCTATAGTTATGGCCCAGAGTTTGATAAAGCCCTTGCCGAAGGCTCTTTTGAAATGTCGCGGGTAGGTAATACCGAGCAAAACTTTCGCCGTTTAGCACTAGGGCGTATCGACGCCTTTGCTGAAGAGCAAAGTGTTGGCTACTTTACCCTCAAACACCAACTGCCCGATCTTGTTAATGTTATTAGCCACCACCCCAAACCCCTGTTAATTAATAAAAGCTTCTTACTATTTCCAAAAAATAACAGCGAAAGTGAAAAACTGCTCAACACCTTTAATCAGTACTTATCACAGTTTAAGCACAACGGCCGTTACCAATCTTACTTTAAAGGTTTAGAGCAAGGTGATTATCAGCCCCAAGCCAAACTACAGTAACGAGTTAACCCGTAGTTCATACTTTACGTGACAATAAGCCTAACCTAACCCGGCGTTTACTTAGAGCGACTTGTTTGCACTTAATCTTTAAACCAGCGGTAAGCGCCAAAAACTCCCATAAAGGCAAGGCAACCAACAGCCACTAATTGCCAAACTTTGTAGTTATAGCCTTCATTTTTCAAAGCAACTGTATTCAAACGGGTATCAGCTTTTGACACTGGGGTTAGCGTCATCGAATGTGTAATTGTGGCTATTGCAGTAGCGTTTTGTTGAGATAAAACAACCGTTGGCTGTTTAACATTCACGCTTGCTTTGCTTGGTGCTTGCCACTGGGCTTCAAATTTTGCACGCTGCTCAGCTCGATTTTCACTGCACCAAACAAAGTCAGTTTGTTGCATTTCTTTAGCACGGCAGCGCTCAGGATATTGGTAAAAGCTACTCCACGCGAGTCGCTTGCTATCACTGTCGTATGTTTTACTATAGACCGTTGAGTCATGAACTTTTTTAGTTAATAAATCATTCGCAGATGAGCGAGTATAAGTTCGTGAACCTGAACTGTGGCTCCTCCAATTAGTTGGGCTTATGCAGTGACGACCTAATATTTCAAACAACTCAGTTGAGCGCCTGCGTAAACGCTCACCTTCAGCTGCCTTATACCCTACCCTCATTCTATCCTGAACTTTTTCTCGCTCGGCTTTAATAGCATCACACCGTGATTGCGAATACTGCTCTGCGGCCAATGTGCTATTGCTTGAAATCACGCAGATAGCCAATAAAATCCTTTTAATCATATATACATCACTGTCGTTAAATTAGGGATAGCGTAGCATTTTTTACGCTAGCAGCAAGACTTTCAATTAGAAGTTTCCGACAACTATTCGCCTATCAAAACGATCGATAACAAAGGCCCGCATTTCACCATAGCTACGCAATTCAACGTCAGGCACATCAAGTCCTGCGCCTCTTGCCAGCAGCATAGTAAATAACTCATTTACGGCAATAAAAGGCGCAGCCCCCGTTTCAAACTTAAAGATTTTATTAGAGCATAACTGGCCTTCACCAAACCCTAGTTTTCCACCTATTTCGAGTAGGTTAAGCTTATCTTGAACCCCAGCAACCGAGAGCCTCGTTCGCCCGTCCCATAATGTAATAGGCTCGCCCGCTTGCTTAAAACGGTTCAACTTTTGACTCAATTGGTGATTCGTTACTTCACGAAAGGAGGTTTGCTTTACTGCACAATTACTTGCTCTAAACGATAAAGCACCTGATGTCTCCTCGCCAATCACTTTAATTAAGCCAAGGGTATACTCAAACCACCTCAAGATGCAGAATTCAGCGTTTCACAGGAGCTTAATATCAAGGCGTTACTTTGCAAGAATGGCAGTCCCTTTTAAGAAGTAACAACGCTGAGAGTAAGTGCCTGTGAAACTCCCAACAGGTTGGTTTAAAAGCAATTTATACTGCGTTATTGATTTTAACAATAGAACCACTATTACTTGCAATCAATGCCTTGCCTAAATCGCTTTTAATTCCAACTGAAACTCGTATCTAGAGGTAGTTTGAGTATGTATTCTTAGAAATGGTCGTGCTACTGATGATCTCCTCAAGGCCTTTCCCCTCAGGCAATAAGTTTTGCAAATAATTACGTACTGCACGAGAGTCAAAATCGCCATTGAGTGGCAAATGTGGTGAAACTGCAAAACCCTCGTTGATCCATTTAGCCTCATAAGTAAATGAAATCTCATTTTCAGAGCCTATTGCCAGCGTTATCTCAGCCACCTTTTGCGATTGACCGATAAACACATCTAAACGATTGGTGTTAGTACCACTGTTCATCGCTCACCTCATCATTGCTATGAGCTATATCATCACTGACAAGGCTGAACGACAACCCTAAATACTCCATAACTTTTAGTACATTATGCAGTTGCACAGTTACATCACCTTTTTCTATTTTTATTAGCGTAGGCTTAGAAATAGCAAGCGCTTGTGATACATCCACTAATGTCAGCTTCATACCAGTTCGCTTTGCAGTAATGGCTTTAGCCAGCTGCATGGGTGAAAATGGCTTAGAAAGCTCAGGCATTTCAGTACGCTTAACAACTCTTCCGAGTGTTTTTTTGACGGAGGAATCGCTCATTTATGGTCAACTATAGTTTACTTATACAACCAATTCTAGAATACCTTAAGAAAAAGTCAACGATACTTTACTTTTAGACTAAATAATTAATCAACAAGACCATAAGTAAAATGCATTTAACTTATGAATACTTGTAATTAAATTAAAACCCATAAGTAAATTTTAATTGACTAGTTTATAGCGTAAAACTGGTAAGTTGAAAAACGGGCTACGGATTAATCCTAGAACCTAGTCACTTCCCTAGAACCTAGCGCCTTTACCTTAATCTATGATTGTTTTAAAACCAATTTTACCACCGAGCTCACCGAGGCGCGGCGCTACACAGAGAAGATAAAAAGTGCTTCGAGCTACGAGCTACGAGCTACGAGCAAATCCTAGCTCCTTTTAGCACCGTAGGCGTTAAGCTTGCTGACGCGAAAAGCGAAGTTTTTGAATTGTAGCGGGAGTGTATCTCGCGCTTTGGTTTTTAATTAAATTTTACAAACCCATGCCTGCTAATTGTTACCAGCAATGCAAAAATGATCCACTTCAACAATTGAAATCTGATCCAGTTAACTTAACACTGGTGCTTTTGGATAAGCACCATGATTTCAAAAGAAGAGTTCATGAAAATAAAAGTCTT
>NZ_JACJEY010000031.1:0-50979 GCF_014164295.1 Pseudoalteromonas sp. SG43-7 | reverse complement strand
ACCATCGTCATCCACGTCAATGCCACGCTCACCATGCACAGGGTGATCTATGGCAACCGTTGCAAAACCTTGAATCGCTAAACTAGCCGTTAACGCCAGCATGTGCTCTTTTTTTGAAGTAATGCCATGTTGCATAATAACAACAGGCCAACCACCCGCTGGCATTTCAAGTGCCGGCATACCAGTTTGTGTCCTGATAGCGTTTATCACAGGCAGAATAGGTTTTGTTATCTGTACAGGCACTTCTTGCAGGCTTTGCATTTTAGGGAGCGGGTTATATTTCGTTAAGTGACGAGTAATGTCAATTTTTGGGTAATCGTGTAGCTTTCCTTCACTTAAACCTTGGCAGAGCTGCTCATATGGACCAATACCAAACATTGTTGGATCAATTTCATCTTCTTTTCCTGCGTCGCGCAGTGCTTGATCCGCTGCTTGCTGATTAAGTACGGCAACAGGGCTTGAACACATGCCTTGCCAGTATGTATCAGCCAACTTTGAAATTTCTTTCCCTTCTGGTTGAGATAAATACATAGCCAGTGTCACACTGCCTCTTTGGTACTGCACCCCATTAAATGCTGGTGACACATTAGTTATGTCAGGATCACTAAGAAGCACTTCAGCTACTGTCAGCATATCCTGCTCTGGTATTTGTACCTGTGGTTTTGGCAAAGCTGGATTTTGTAAGCTCGCTGCTAGCAATTTTTTAATAGTACCAAGCACTGGACCTACAGATTGAATGGTCATCGCTGCTGAATATATAATCTCATCTTTAGTGATCGTGCCGCCTGAAATAAGTACATTTTCATAGCTATTTACCACGCCCTGCAGCGCGAGTTGCGATTCAGTTACTAATGGGGCTTCCTGTTTTACTAATCCGTAGGTTGAAGATGGCTGGATTGAACGCCCTAATGAGTCTTTAAGCTCAGTCGTCAGCACATTAATATACGAGCTGCCAGCTTTAAACGGTTTTAATGGAATAATAGCAACCGCATTGCCACTTGCTTTAGTGATGAAATCAACGCCAAAGGTTAATTCACCTAATAATTTACATCCTGCTCCAGCGGGTACCGCTGCGCAATCTGCATCTGTTAAACTAGCGCCCATAACAACTTCAAAAATACGCACAGCTCCCGGCGCACCAGCCGAACTTTCATCAAGGCTCACATTCGCAGGAAAGGTAAGATCTACTTTATAGGGAACTTGGCTAGACCAGCCATCAAGTGCACCTAGTGCCAGTGACGGGTTAGCATAGGCGCTTCTTGGCACTGATGCACCATTAGCACTCAACTCACCGGGAATATTTATAGTGCCATCTTTTGTACCACTCATTAATAAATCATTTGGTACTGAAATAACCCCATTTGCGGGATCAAACTTCACTGTAGCTGATGGAATAACTGGTGGTGTATCATTTTTAACATCTTCTAACGTTTCACCGCCGCCGCAACCAGCTAGAGCAGCTGTAATTGCAAGTGAGAGTAGCATTTTTTTCATATTGTTTGCTCCGCACGTAATCTTTTTTTTATGTGTGTTGATAAATAAGTGTAGCTAATTTTGTTACTAATTCTTTTAAGTTTTCGCGTAATATTTAGTTAAAATAATGTAATTAGGTTATTAATAAGACATTAGACCAGTTAAAGTTAACGTAAAGTTTCAAATTTCGCCACCTTATTTTGCAATAAATTCGATAACTTGGTGTTTTGCTATGTTAAAATCAATCAAATTGATTTTTTGGACCTTTATTATGCAAACCTATAAAGCGGCTGATAATGCCCTACAAGACAAAGTGATCTTAGTAACTGGTGCAGGTGACGGCATTGGCCGAGTGGCTGCAATAACTTATGCCAAACATGGCGCAACGGTTATATTATTGGGTAAAACCACCAGCAAACTGGAAGCGGTATACGATGAAATCATTGCCGTTGGCGGGCCAAAACCTGCGATTGTACCGATGGATTTAAAAGGTGCAAGCAAACAAAACTTTCGTGATTTAGGCGCTACCATTGAACAGCAATTTGGTAAACTAGATGGCTTGCTCAATAATGCAGGAATAATTGGCTCACTGGGTCCACTTGAGCATTTTTGTTCATCAACGTTTGATAACATCATGAAAGTGAATGTTACCGCTCAAGCGATGATCACAAAATATATGTTTCCAGTTTTACGTAAATCTCCAAGTGCTTCAATTATTTTCACCTCTTCTGGGGTTGGTCGCCAAGGCCGTGAGTTTTGGGGCGCGTATGCCATTTCAAAATTTGCAGTTGAAGGAATGATGCAAACATGGGCATGTGAAGTAGGTAAAACGAATATCCGGATAAATTGTATTAATCCCGGCGCCACCCACACAGCTATGCGTGCCAGTGTCTATCCAGGCGAAGATCGCGATAAACTAGCCTGCCCTGAAGACTTAATGCCAACTTATTTATACTTAATGAGTGATGATTCAAAAGACGTCAATGGTCAATCATTAGACGCGCAAACAAAAAAATAATACCAGTCGTGTTAAGTTACTGACCATTTATAGCGACAGATAAATACAGTGATAACAAGGCAGGAATTTTGACATGTATTGCTCTACATAAAAAATCCCTAACGCAATTAGCACTTTATTTAGCCTGCTAGAATGGTTAAATATTTAAGTCGATTGGTATAAACCAAGTACTAAACATAAAAAAGCCGCTAATTAGCGGCTTTTTTAATGCAAGGCAGATATTAACGGCGTTTAGTTTGTTTAACGCGATTATTATGTTTTTTGACTGCTTTACGAATTTGATTAATTTTAGCGCGTTTATCTTTGCGTTTTTCAGGCATAACAGATAATTTTGTTTGCGTTTCACGGCCAAGCTTAACTGTTTTACGTAAGTAATTTACAGTCTCTAAATCTAGCTCAGCCCAACCACCTTGTGGTAGACGTTTATCGAGCTCTAACTTACCATAACGAATACGAATAAGACGAGAAACCTCAACGTCTTGAGACTGCCATAAACGACGAACTTCACGGTTACGCCCTTCTGTCAGCGTTACATTATACCAGCGGTTAATACCTTCGCCGCCCAGTGGTTTAATAGTAAGAAATTTTGCCATACCATCTTCAAGCTCAACCCCTTTGGTTAAATTTTTGATAGTTTCTGCTGTTACTTCACCAAATACACGTGCTGAATATTCACGCTCTACTTCGTAACTTGGGTGCATTAAGCGGTTAGCAAGCTCACCATCATTGGTGAACAACATTAAACCTGCGGTATTTATATCTAAACGACCAACAGCAATCCAACGTTCACCATCAACGCGCGGCAGGCGGTCAAATACTGTTCTACGTCCTTCAGGATCTTTACGTGTACATAACTCACCTTCAGGTTTGTTATACATAACAACGCGACAGATACGTTCAGCTTTTTCTTCAATTTTTACCGTATGGCCATCAACACGGATCTGGTCGGTTTCTTCAACACGATCACCCAGCTTTGCTACTTTACCATTAACACTGACACGATTTGCATCAATGTATTTTTCCATCTCACGTCGCGAACCTACGCCCGCTCTTGCTAAGACTTTTTGTAACTTTTCACCTTGTATACTCATTCGGATAGTTCTCTCACAGAAGGATCACTCAATAACTGGTCAATTTTACTTTGCTGCTGTTTTGGCAGTGGCGGTAAGTTATCTAAACCTGTTAACGAAAAATAATCTAAAAATTGTTTGGTTGTGGCATATAAAGCGGGCCTACCTGGCACCTCTTTATGACCAACAACATGTATCCACTCACGCTCGAGCAGACTTTTAATAATAGTTGAGCCTACGGTCACTCCACGTACTTGCTCTATCTCGCCCCGAGTTATCGGCTGACGATAAGCAATAAGCGAAAGAGTTTCTAATAGTGCACGGGAATATTTAGGCGCCCGTTCTTGCCAAAGGTTATTTAACCAAGGGGCTAAGCTGGCACACGCCTGAAATCTAAATCCACTACCGACTTCAACTAAGCGAATACCACGGGTTTGATAATGAATTTGGATCTGTTCAATCGCGAGGTTAATACGTGTCATAGACACACTTAACTCAGTTAATACGGTGTCTTTTAAATGCCGTTTACTGACTGGTTTTCCCGCAACAAAAATCGCCGCTTCAATGATCTCAACAAGCTGCTCATCACTGATTCGTTTCGTAGCCATTTTCGTAGCAGATTTTGTCACCATAGGCACCAAGACGTTGCGGTATATTCAGCGCGCTATTATGCCAGATCAATGCAAAGGTTGGAAAAGTTATTCTATAAAAATGTAAAATAGCAGCGATTAAAGCGCTGCTATTTTAGATAAACGAGCTAGTGCGTTACATTTTTAATCAAATTGTCGCACCTTGATATCGTTTCACAAACTCAGTAACCACTTCACCATTACAGATCAATGAGTTTAAGTTTGCTATTTTTTCTTTCACTGGAGCCAAACCTTGCTTCAAGGCAGTAATACATAGCTGTGTTTCTGCCTGTGAGTTTTTAGCAAACACTTCAATTACTTTTTCTTGGCGAACTTTATCATCCACTTTTTTTGCAATATCACGAATATCATCACCATTACACAAAATACTTTTTGAATAACGTGATAAATACACCCCGTGCTGGGCTGCAACTTTGCGTGCTGCAGTAAATCCTTCGTTAGCACTGATTGAGCATAATTTAGATTCAATTTTATGATCAGCATTATAATAATGTGCTGCACTGGCAGTCTCAGAGAAAGCAGTCGCTGCGACGAATAATGCTAATAATTGTAGTTTCATGATTTACCTTTAAGTGGAGTTATATTGTGAGCAATTTTTGCGCATTATATAGACCGAAGTTTACAAATCAACCGAATTATTTATTTAATTTTTTATTTAAAAAAGCGTTAACAATGTTTAATCAAAATTCATACTTTGTTCAACAATTGAGCGGCTTATTATTATAAATAAGCGCATGTACCATACGCTAATTGATGGTAGAATTTGCCATAATCTGCAAAAGATAACTCTAATTAAAGGTCAAGCCATGAAAGTAATTTCATTTAACATTAACGGGCTGAGAGCTCGTCTGCACCAATTACAAGCAATCATAGATAAACATCAGCCTGATAT
Source organism: Pseudoalteromonas sp. SG43-7 (assembly GCF_014164295.1). Taxonomy (NCBI): domain Bacteria; kingdom Pseudomonadati; phylum Pseudomonadota; class Gammaproteobacteria; order Alteromonadales; family Pseudoalteromonadaceae; genus Pseudoalteromonas; species Pseudoalteromonas sp. SG43-7. The sequence continues at coordinate 45,876 of NZ_JACJEY010000031.1, read as the reverse complement.
AATCGGCTTACAAGAAATAAAAGTACATGATGAAGCTTTCCCACTCGAAGATGTTCAAAATATGGGTTACCACGTTTATTTTCATGGTCAAAAAGCACATTATGGCGTAGCTATGTTATGCAAAACTGAACCTAAGTCTGTGGTTAAAGGATTCGCAACCGATACTGATGAATCACAAAAGCGCATGATCAGCGTCACTGTTAGCCAAGAAAATGGCCGTGATCTAACCGTAATGAATGGCTATTTTCCACAAGGCGATAACATTACTCATGAAACAAAATTTCCGTATAAGCGACAGTTCTACCGTGATCTAATGACTCACTTACAAAGCCACCACAGTAACGACGAGGATGTCATTGTCATGGGCGACATCAATATTTCTCCTACTGATCTTGATATTGGCATTGGTGAGGTTAATCGCAAGCGTTGGTTAAAAACTGGCAAATGTTCATTCCAGCCTGAAGAACGTCAATGGCTTGCAACCTTGCTAGATTGGGGCTTTACAGACACCTTCCGTGAACTTCACCCAGACACAAGCGAACAGTACTCTTGGTTTGATTATCGCTCTCGAGGCTTTGATGATAATCGTGGTCTACGCATTGACGTTATCCTAGCGACTCCAACTTTGGCTGCTCGTTGTATTGAAGCGGGAATTGACTATGAATTACGTGGTATTGAAAAGCCATCAGATCATGCGCCAATATGGTCAACCTTTAGTTAACGCTAATGGATAAGCTAACGACAATCCCGATAATAAGCATTGAACTTCAGGCAATTGCTTGGCTTGTTATCGGCAGTGTTTTTTGGTCGAGTGTCAATAAATCACACTACCAACATTTAATAACCACGCCAGCCCGTCAAACAGGCCTATTTGTCTGTGCGTTAGCATTTGCCTTATTGTGGCGAATTAAAGCCGGCATATTACCCGGTCTTGAACTGCATATTTTAGGTGTAACTGCCATAACGCTTATTTTAGGCTGGCGCTTTGCATTATTGAGCGCCACCCTAGCAAGTCTGCTATTAACGGCTTTCAACCAAATAAGCATTGCGCAATTACCTATCCACTTATTGTTAACCGCTTACTTACCCATTTTAGTCAGTTATGGGGTATTTATACTGTGTTATAACCTATTACCACGGCATTTTTTCATTTACATTTTTGTATGTACTTTTATTTGCGCCGCTTTCATCGCCTGCTTTAAGATTATCACCATTAGCTTATTTTATTATTTAACCGGCAATTACAATTGGTTTGAATTAAGTGAAAACTATCTCTATTTATGTGTCATTATTTGCTTTCCTGAAGCGATGTTAAACGGCATGGCCATTACCCTATTGATCACCTATCGCCCACATTGGGTAAAAACATTTTATGATAAGGATTACCTAGATCCATGAGTCTCGATTACCAATGCCCGCTCTGCCAACAATCGCTTGAGTTACATGCCAAAGTGCTAAAATGTATTAACAACCATAGCTTTGATACTGCAAAAGAAGGCTATGTGAATTTATTACCTGTGCAACAAAAGAACTCTAAGCAACCTGGCGATAATCTTGACATGGTACAAGCAAGGCGTGCTTTTTTAACCACTGGGCACTACCAGTTTTTACAACATGCCGTTGCACAGCGAGTTGCTCTGCAAGCACCACAACAGGTAATTGATTTAGGGTGCGGGGAAGGTTTTTATACTCATGCGATTGCCAATGCATGTACTGCACACGTTTATGGCGTCGATATATCAAAATCAGCGGTTAAATATGCTGCAAAGCGATACAGTAATTGTAATTTTAGCGTTGCATCAATCAGCCAAGCTCCATTTAATGATGGCTCAGCAGATGTATTAGTGAGTATTTTTGCCCCATTATTTGATGCTGAATTGGCTCGATTAGCAAAACCAGACGCTATATTGGTAGTTGCAAGCCCTGGCCCTTGGCATTTAAAAGAACTCAAGCACTATATTTACCGAGACGTCAATGCGCATACACCGATTGCTGCGCCTGTAGGGTTTGAGCTTATAGAGCAAACATTATTAGAACAACAGATAAGCTTGCCATTTAAAGATGTGAAGAACTTGATCACCATGACTCCCTTTGCTTGGAAGTTTCGTCCTGAACATTGGCAACAACTAGAACAACAAGGTGAGCAAGTCGTCACCCTGTCATTTTATGTTAGTCAATTTAAACGTGTTACAGATTCTCTCGGGTAAACGCGCGGTCCATTTTATCAAACATATCATTGAGTAAATGGGCCAACTCTGCATAACGTGGTTTATCTTTAGGGACATGCCCTTGGTAGCCATTGGCTACCATTTTTGTATGAAGCTCTTTATACCAATACTCCATCGCAGGCTCAAGTACAGTATCTGCACGCTTGCCTAACCACAGCAATCCCTGTAGCGGTAGAGATAAAAAAAACAACGCGATAGCGACTGCTTGAGGTAAAAAACTGCTGCCTAAATAATTAATTTGCATAAATAAAGTGAGCATTGCCAAAATCGGCATTACTGTAATTGCCAGCTCGGTGGCTTTGATCACTCTAAACTCCGTGAATAGAGGCGCTAATTCTTTACGCATAGGCCATTTTTTTGCATATTCACGACCAGTTTGGACTTGTGACATCACACTTTTTTGCATCATGACTCCTAGGTGTCGCTGGTATATTTATTAATGTTACCGCAATGAGTGTATCATATTCACGGTAACATTCCTGTGTAAAATCCCTTCCACCTTTTTCGTCCAAAACGTGTTTTTGATCATGGTTTAAACTTACCTTAAAACAATTAATGAGTTAAAATAAGCGCACGTTAAGTCAACTAGACTTTAGTATAGTCATTACAGATATCCATAGCAATTTATCGACCAATGACTCTTTTACTTTAATCACTATGCTCGAGTACTTGGTTATATAACAACTAAGCTTAATGCGCAATTGTCAAAAAATGGGATCCTGTTATGTCTTCGCAATCATCACCTCAACATGTTCTTGTACTGAACTGTGGAAGTTCGAGTTTAAAATTCGCTATTTTAGATGCCACCACATCTGAAGAAATCATTTCAGGTCTTGCTGAACGCCTAGGCTCATCGTCGCCATCTGTGAAATACAAGTACCTTGGCAAAAAACAACTGATTGAACTTGCGCCTAATCAAGCTCACAGTGCAGCAATCGATACCTTAGTTAGCCTTATCAACGAACACCATTTAGCTGAAAACCTTATTGCAGTAGGTCATCGCGTGGTTCACGGCGGCGAGCACTTTACTAAATCGGTACTGATTGACGACGATGTAATTAAAGGAATCACTCAAGCCGCTACGCTTGCGCCATTACATGGGCACGCTAATTTATTAGGCATTGCTGCGGCGCAAGCATCATTCAAGGGACTACCGCAAGTAGCAGTGTTTGATACCGCGTTTCATCAAACCATGGGCAATGTTGCCTATTTATATGCCCTCCCTTATAAACTTTATACTGATTATGGTGTTAGACGTTACGGCTTTCATGGTACCAGCCATTATTATGTTTCAGGTCAAACAGCAGTCCTTTTAAACCAGCCTATTGAGCAAAGTAATTTTATCAGCGCTCACTTAGGTAATGGCTGCTCTGTGTGTGCTATTAAAAATGGCAAAAGTGTTGATACCAGCATGGGCTTAACTCCACTAGAAGGCTTAATGATGGGCACCCGCAGCGGAGATATTGATCCTGGTTTATTTAACTTTTTAACCACCCAACTTAACTACGATGCACAACAAATTGATGACTTATTAAACCAACAAAGTGGCTTACTGGGTATCAGTGAACTTTCTAATGACTGTCGTACAATAGAAGAAGCTGCTGTTGCCGGAAATGAAAAAGCCATTTTAGCATTGGAGATGTTTTGTTATCGTTTAGCAAAACAAATAGCCGCATTTATGGTGCCATTGCAACGCCTTGATGCGTTAATTTTTACCGGTGGTATTGGGGAAAACTCCGATATTATTCGTGATAAAGTAATAACACAGCTGAGCTATCTTGGCCTTGATTGCGACAGTGCAGCTAACCTTGCAGCCCGATTTGGCACACAAGGTGTTATCAGCAGTAATAATGCAAAAACAAAAGCAGTAGTAATGCCAACAAATGAAGAGTGGATCATTGCTCTTGATGCCGCCTCAATTGCACAGGAGTTATAATTATGGCACGTCGAATTATGCTAGTACCTATCTCTACTGGGGTTGGTTTAACATCGGTCTCAGTCGGGTTAGTGCGTGCATTAGAACAAAAAGCGGTCAAAGTTAATTTTTTCAAGCCCATAGCCCAGCCTCGCTCAGGTGAAACGGGCCCTGAAAAATCAACACAAATTGTCACCCAAGGTTCGCCTATTACACCACCTACTCCCTTTGCACTAAATTATGCAGAGCAAATGATCGGGGATGGTAAAGGTGATGATTTACTTGAAGAAATTGTTGAGCGCTTTGAAAATGCCATAGGCAACGATGTGGTCGCAATTATCGAAGGTATGGTCCCTACTCGCCGCCAACCTTATGCAGGTAGAGTAAACCGCGAAATAGCACAAACTCTCGGCGCTGACATTGTGTTTGTGCTCACTCCTGGTAATGACAGTAACGATCAAATTGAAGACCGCCTAGAAATTGCAGCCGGGTATTATGGCAGTGTTGACCATGCCCGCGTATTAGGCTGTATTTTTAATAAAGTAAATGCACCACTGGATGATGAAGGCAGAGCACGCGCCGATCTCGTGGAAGCACATAAACCCGACGAGCTTGACAATGAGCTCAATCGCTTAGCATCTTTACCTATTTTTAGAAAACATCCGTTTATGTTACTTGGCTCGATCCCATGGGATTTTGAGCTGGTTGCGCCGCGCGTTAAAGATTTATGTTCGTATTTAAAAGCTGACGTGATCAACGAAGGTGATATGGCTCATCGTCGTCTTCGCCGCGTAACATTTTGTGCCAGAACAGTGTCAAATATCTTAAATCATTTCACCCCAGGCGCACTGCTGGTGACCCCAGGCGATCGTTCAGATGTGTTAGTTGCGGCCTGTTTATCAGCCATGAATGGCACTAAATTAGGAGCTATCTTATTAACTGGTGGTTTTAAACCTGAGCCACGGATCATGACCTTGTGCGAACAAGCGATGGCCACCGGCCTGCCAATCCTCAGTACAGATGCTGACACCTGGCGTACTTCATTGCTACTGCATAACTTTAATATGGAAGTACCGTGCGATGACGTACAACGAATTGATAAAGTAAAGCATCATAATGCCAGCCATATTGATTCTGACTGGTTAGATACGCTTGCTAAAAGTGTCGGCAAAACTCGTAAAATGTCACCTCCAGCATTTCGTTATTTACTCACGGATAAAGCCCGCCAAGCGGCAAAAACTATAGTGTTACCTGAAGGCAATGAGCCTCGCACAATAAAAGCCGCCGCTATTTGCGGTCAACGTGGTATTGCGAAGACCATTCTATTGGGCGATCGAGAAGAAATTGAACGTATCGCTATACAACAAGGTGTTGAGCTAAACGAAAATGTAACCATTATCGAACCTCATGATGTGATCAACGACTATGTTGCGCCTATGGTTGAAATTCGTAAAAGCAAAGGCCTGACTGAAGTGGTTGCCCTTGAACAGCTCCAAGACAACGTTGTGCTTGGCACTATGATGTTAGAGCGTGGTCAAGTTGATGGTCTGGTTTCGGGTGCAGTAAATACAACTGCCAACACCATTCGTCCGCCGCTGCAATTAATAAAAACCGCACCAGGGTCATCATTAGTCTCGTCGGTGTTTTTTATGTTGCTGCCTGATCAAGTACTGGTATACGGAGATTGTGCTATTAATCCTGATCCAACCGCTGAGCAATTAGCCGATATTGCCATTCAATCCGCAGACTCAGCCGCCGCATTTGGTATTGAGCCACGAGTAGCGATGATAAGCTACAGCACCGGCACATCAGGCACTGGGGCTGATGTAGAAAAAGTCCGTCTGGCAACAAAGTTAGCGCAACAAAAGCGCCCTGATCTGATCATCGATGGTCCATTACAATATGATGCAGCGATTATGGAAAATGTCGCACTTAAAAAAGCACCAAATAGTCCAGTGGCTGGTAAAGCGACGGTGTTTATATTTCCAGACTTAAATACCGGGAATACCACTTATAAAGCGGTGCAACGAAGTGCTGATTTGATAAGTATCGGCCCAATGTTGCAAGGTATGCGCAAACCCGTCAATGACTTAAGCCGCGGTGCTTTGGTTGATGATATTGTCTATACCATTGCGCTTACTGCCATTCAAGCGGCACAAGCCGAAAATATTTAATACCATGGGTAAAGTGATTGCGTGGTGATCACTTTACCCTGAGCATTTCTTTAGCTAATAATAATTATAAATAAAATAAATAACTTAGCGTTGTTATACCTCCCTATTCCCAACCTTATCCACAGAAATTGTGGACAACATTGCTCTTTTATTTAAGTAAGATAATCTATACTATTGATCAGTATACACAGATGGGAAGTCTCACAATTAAAAAAGGGGTAGCAATGTCTAAGCAAACGTTACAACTGCATAGTACGGCCTTTACCATTCATAGCCTTGATGTTGATAGCGAGATCCCCGCTGCTTTATTCAAACAATCAATGTTTATTATCGCCAAAACCAACGATGAGTTATCTATTGTTTGCCCTAGCCAGTTCGCCATTGAAAGCCTTGATGCTGAGCACGATTGGCGCGCGTTAGAAGTGATCGGTCCACTTGGTTTTTCATTAACCGGAATAATGGCAAATATTTCTGGAGTTTTAGCCAGAGCAAATATCTCTATTTTTGCTATTTCAACCTACGACACCGATTACGTTTTAGTAAAACAACAGCGTATTAAAGATGCCATCAGCGCGTTAAAAAAAGATGGCTATCAGTTCCTCAATGAGCCCAAATTAACATAATGAAATACACGGATATTAGTTATTTACCACAACGTCAGTTAGCGGCTAACAGCATTGCAATTTGTAGCCCTTTTAGTGGTAAAGTTGCCCCATTAAGCGAGCACCCAGAACCCTTCTTTAGCTACGGCACACTTGGCCCAGGGATTATGGTTGCCCTGAGCAATCATAAAATATTAGCGCCCTTTGATGGTACATTAATGCAAGTAAAAAATGCCGGTACTGAATTTATTTTACAAGCCAACAATGGCTTAAAAGTACTTCTAAATTTATATTTAGACCAACAGCAACACATTAAACACACTCATATAGCCCAACTCAACGGCAGTAAAATAACCAAAGGGCAACGGCTCGCTTATTTTGATCTTAGAGATCTCAATAGCCCCTTACTTGCCAGCCTTATTTTACTTAACGGGCATCAACTTAAACCAATACATTATTCTTTATCTCAGGTTACAGCTGGGGTAGATACTCTTTTAACACTAACTAAGAAGTAATTAATATGACGACTCTTTACGGCATTAGTAACTGCGACACTATAAAAAAAGCCAAAAAATATTTAACCGATAACAACATTGACTTTAATTTTCATGATTACCGTAAAGACGGCATAAGCCTTGATATGATCACTGAGTTTGCAACGCACATCGACTGGCAAGATCTGGTCAATAAACGTGGCACAACCTATCGCCAATTATCAGATGAGCAAAAACAGAACCTTGATAAAGACACTGCCTTGACAATTTTGGTAGCACAACCGGCAATGATCAAGCGCCCAGTGCTTATTCACAACAACAGCTATCATTTAGGTTTTAAATCAGCGCAATACGATGAGATTTTTGCATCATGAATCATCCCGTCATCGAACTTGCGCAAGCCTTAATACAGCGTCGCTCAGTCACCCCCGAAGATGCAGATTGCCAAACTATAATGAATGAGCGATTGGCACAGCTTGGTTTTAATATTGAATCACTGTTTTTTACTGACACCCAAAATACATGGGCGCGAAAAGGCGACAGTTCACCGCACTTTTGCTTTGCAGGTCACACTGATGTAGTACCAACTGGACCAGAAAAGAACTGGCAGCACCCGCCTTTCTCTGGCTTTCTAGCCGATGGCATGTTGCATGGCCGTGGTGCGGCTGATATGAAAGGCTCTTTAGCTGCCATGGTGGTAGCAACCGAGCGATTTGTAACTAAACACCCCGATCATAAAGGCTCAATTTCTTTTTTAATTACCTCTGATGAAGAAGGCCCTTTTATCAACGGCACCACGCGAGTAATCGATACGCTGGAGGCCCGAGGTGAAAAAATAGATATGTGTTTGGTTGGCGAGCCTTCATCGCGTGATGTACTGGGTGATGTCGTTAAAAATGGCCGCCGAGGCTCACTGACTGGCTTTTTAACTGTTAAAGGCATACAAGGTCATGTGGCTTATCCGCAACTTGCTCTAAACCCGATTCATATTGCAGCGCCAATGCTTGCCCAGTTGAGTCAAACGGTATGGGACAACGGCAATGAATTTTTCCCTGCTACTAGTTTTCAGATTTCAAATATTAATGGCGGTACGGGAGCTGGCAATGTGATCCCAGGCGAGCTTGAAGTGCAATTTAATTTTCGCTTTAGTACCGAAGTAACTCATCAGCAACTCCAGCAACGAGTTAACGACATTCTGGCTGAATATGATTTTGCATACGAGCTGAGTTGGATTGTTAACGGTCAGCCATTTATCACCGAAGGCGGCCCGCTTATTGATGCGACGGTTGCAGCCATCAAATCAATAACTGGCTTAAATACCGCACTTGAAACCACTGGCGGTACTTCAGATGGACGTTTTATAGCACAAACCGGCGCTAAGGTTATTGAACTTGGACCACGTAACGACACCATTCATAAAGTGAATGAGTGCGTTAATTGTGATGATCTCATTGCACTTGCTGATATTTACGAGCAAATTCTAGAGCAACTTTTAACATGATCCCTGCTAAGCTCACATCGCAACAGTTGGCTGAGTGTGCCTGTGGTAAAGACGAGCTACTGCTTGTTGATTATCAAGCTCATAAACTGCATAAAGACATTATTGATGACTTTATGCAGTTGCAAAATGCAGCTCGCGATGCAGGCTTTGCACTGACTATTGCATCAAGCTTTCGTAACTTTGAACGTCAAGCATTGATTTGGAATGCTAAATTTAATGGTCATCGACCTGTGCTCAATAAGCAGCAACAGCCAGTTGATTTAGCCTCCATGACAGACATTGAAAAATGCCATGCCATTATGCTTTATTCAGCCCTACCGGGAAGCAGTCGCCATCACTTTGGTACTGATCTGGATATTTTTGACAAAGCCAGTGTTTCTGATGACTATCAGCTGCAGTTAGAGCCGCACGAATACCAAGACAATGGCCCTTTTGCAGCGCTGACCAAGTGGCTTGATAGTCATATAGAAAAGTATGGCTTTTATCGCCCTTATCAACATGATTTAGGCGGCGTTGCGCCTGAACCTTGGCATATTAGCCACATAGTGCAATCTGACATTTTACTACAACATCAGAGTTTAACCGTATTAGCTGATACTATAAATAACAGTCAGCTTGCCGGCAAAGCTGCTATTTTGGCGAATTTGCCGCAACTGTATCAGCGTTACGTGCTCAATGTCAGCCCTGCGGTTGTTTAGCCAGTAAAAAAACCAGCACAGCGCCAAGAATAACTGCGCTGGCAATAACAAACTGAATGCTTAGTTCTTCCGCTAAAAATAACATCCCTGCCAGTGCAGCTATCACTGGCACACAAAGCTGAACCACTGCGGCTTGACTGCTTTTTAATAAGGGTACGGCAACATACCAAACACTATAGCCAATACCCGACGCAAGAGCACCAGATGCACATGCAAGCACGATCCCCTGCCAACTGATCCCCGATAAATAACCAAAACCCACGATCAACAATATCGGTAATGCAAATAAACTACGCACAAAATTAAACGTTGTGGTTTTCAGTGGGGATAGGCACACTTTTCCGCGAATACTGTATATCCCCCACGCAATACCGCTAATAGTCATTAATAATGCAGGGCTCATTGACGGCATCGTTGCCGATGGCAGCATTAAATACACAAAACCAAGGACAGCGATAATAAATGCACACCACTGTACAGTTGTGAGTCGCTCCTTGTTGAAAATCCCCCAGCCAATCATAGTCAATTGAACAGCAGAAAATAAAATCAACGCGCCAGTTCCAGTGTCCAATTCTACATAGGCAATTGAAAAACATAACGCATAAACCAGTAAGCTAACACTGCTGCGCCAACTACCACGTTCATGCTCTGCATTATTAAGATTGTTATCTTCCCTAGCTAAAGACTCTGTTGGTACTGCTTGTATAAGGAAAATAAATCCTAAACACAATGCGCCACTGAATAGCCGCAAAGCTGTGAAATTCCATGGATCAATGTAATTTTGTGCTAATGCCATACGACATAAAAGAGAATTAGCTGCAAATGCCACTAGGGCGAGTACCGTAAACAATGTTGCTTTCAAAGTGATCCTTAGTTTTAATCTTGCTAAGCATTAAACCCTATGAGGTGAGTTATTCTATCGTTTAGTAGTCGGCAACCACTCGATCCATTAATTAATCAACATAATAAGAAAATCAGCTACCTGTTTGCCTGAAGTATCTATTTATACAGGATTGCCATAATAGCGCAAAGCTTACCTATTGTTTTGATCATTCGAATGTATCGTGCAACAACTCAGTGACCAATGATCGCGTAACTATTTCTTATAAACACGGTGATTGCTACGCTTTTTTACATTGTTTAACATCTTCTCTGGATTAGATTATGCTAATCTGTATTAACGCTTATAAAAGGAGTGCCATGTGCAACGCAGTGTTATTTTTGGCTTTTGTGTCATGCTAAGTGGATGCAGCACCATTGGGTTTAGTGATCTGTTTTCAGATTACGCTACCCAAATGACGCCTGTACGCCAAGCTATTAAGACCAACAATATCGACCAAGCCCAACAGCTTTTGCCGACTAATGGGCAGTCACATAGTAACTACTTGCTCAATCAATTAGAGCAGGCCCGTTTAAGCAATTTAAATAATCAAAATGAGGCTGCAAGACCACAGTACGAAGCGGTATATCAGCAAATGGAAATAAAACGCCAAGCAGCAAAAATACAAGTAAGCGCAGGGCTTGAACAAAGTAACGCCCTTTTAACCAATGATTCAGTCATTAGCTATACGCCAGCGGCTTATGAAATGAGTATGCTGCACAGTTACCAAGCACTTAATTATATATATCAACATAATATCGAAGGCGCATTAGTCGAAGTTCGCCGTGCAAATAAAGTACAAACAGATGCGTTAACGGCTAATCAAGACGACATAGACGCTAGCGTAAAAGCAGCACAAAAACATTACCCAAGTATGGATGAGGTGATCAAAAACGTAAAAAATGGCTATCAAAATGCGTTTACATTTTATCTGTCAGGTTTGCTCTATCAAAGTAATAAGCAATACGATGATGCATATATAGATTATAAAAAGGCATTAGAGATCAACCCTGAAAACACCTATTTGCAGCAGGTTGTGCTGCAATTAGCAAAACAGCAAGGGTTTGATCAAGATTTTTCCGAGTATAAAAAACGCTTTGCTGAATTACCAAAACAAGTCGCCAACAGCGGTGACGTTGTGGTCTTGATCGAACAAGGTTTAGTGCCAGAAAAAGATGAATTTGTGTTGCGTCTGCCTATTTATACATCCGGTGGTGATGCCCGTTTTTATAGCTTAGCGATGCCCGTTTATAAAGATAGAGCTTATATACCAGCGGTTAGTGATATTAGTATCGGAACACAGATTTTACCTTTGAGTCCATTGGTAAGAATAGAAGCGTTAGCGGCTAAAACACTTGAAGAGCAAACACCTGCAAGAGTATCGAGGCAAATCCTGCGGTTAGTCGCTAAAGAAAAAGTACGGGCAGAGCTGGCTAGAAGTGGCGGCGATGTGGGTAATATACTCGCTAATCTATACAACCTAGCCTCTGAGCAAGCAGATACCCGCAGTTGGTTAACTTTACCTAATCAAATAAGTGTTGCGCGCACCCAGTTAACAGCAGGAGACCATGTTTTAAAACTTGCCAATCAGAAAGACATAAACTTTACGGTTAGTAAGCAAGGGTTAACCTTGATTTATCTAACCTCTATTAACAACTATTTTAATTCCCATGTAGTGCAACTTTAGGAGCTATCATGAAATATTTAGTGCCATTATTAACGGTCTGTCTACTTGCTGCCTGTACCAGTAGACCGACTACATCAGGTATAAGTGTTGAACAAGCTTCAGCGCAATACCAACAACAGCTAAAAGTCGATAATCCTGCACTAGGTAAAAAGCTGGCCATTAGTGATGTAAAAACTCGCCAAACGAATCAATTAACTGATGTTGTTGTCACACTTTCGAGTCAGTATAAAAAATCACAATATTTACAGTATCAATTTACCTGGTATGACGGCGATGGTTTTGTGATCAAAGGCAATCATTCTCCTTGGCAATCATTGACTTTATTTGGTTTTGCTAACGTGCAACTGCCAGGCCTTGCACCTACATCTGATGCGGTTACATTTTCATTAGCGGTACGCGAAGTATCGACACAAGCACAAGAATTTAAAGATTAAAGGACACCATTATGAATACAGTAAACACAACTAAAAAACCAACGCTTAAAACAATCTCGGGTTTTGCGTTGTTAGGTTTGAGTGCGCTTGCCCTCAGTGGCTGTGCCAATAAAGCCGTAGTCAGCTACGGAGACGCACAAGCTGTAGAAACAACTGATATTAACTTCGGTTCAACTGACTTACAAAAAGTCGCCAGCCAAATGACGGATTCACTGCTGGCATCACCTGTGGTCGGCACATTAACAGCTAATACTCGACCAATCGTATTTGTTGAACGTATAAAAAACAAAACCAGTGAACACATTGATACTGAATCAATTACCGATTCAATTTCAACACAATTATTGCGCAGTGGTAAATTTCGTTTTGTTGATATGGGCCGCGTAGAAGCCGCTCGAGAACAATTGAGCTTTCAAAATGATGATGCCCTAGTAGACCCAACTAAAGCTATTGCATTTGGCCAACAAGTTGGCGCGCAGTATATGCTTTATGGCAACCTGTCGAGCATCGTAAAATCGAATGCCGATAAAGCCGACGTATACTATAAATTCACAATGCGCTTAATGGATTTAAAAAGTGGCTTAGTAGAATGGGCGGACGAAACAGAAATTCGTAAAACCCGCGAAAAATCATCCTTTGGCTGGTAATTCAGCTGAGGAGGTAAATGATGAATAAACTCATACTTGGGCTGTGTACAGCCCTGCTCATCAGTAATCCAAGCTTTGCCGCATACGAACGCAATAAAGCCGTTCCTGTCCAGCAAGTACTATTTGGCAGTGTTCAATCTGTACGTAATATTACCGAGCAAGAACTTGTTCAAGACAAAAATAGTGGCTGGAAAACCTTTGGCGGTGCATTACTTGGTGGCGTTATTGGTAACCAATTTGGCGGCGGCAGTGGTCGCACCGCAGCGACTATTCTAGGCTCGGTCATCGGTGGCAGTGTGGCGAACAACAGGCAACAAAGCAGCCATTATAATCAATACCACTTAGTCGAGTTAATGATCAAAGTTGAAAACGGTGAACAATTTATGGTGGTACAAGACAAAGACAATCAAATGATATTTAGAACTGGCGACAGCGTGCGCTTAGTGTATTTATCAGATAATACAGTCCGCGTTGATAAAGCCTATTAAGCTATTACATTAAACTAAAAAGCGAGCAGTATTAATGCTCGCTTTTTAGTATTTATAACTTTATTACTACGTTAACTTTGTCTGTAATCGCTAAAAAAGCGTTGCATCTTACTCATCGCAGTCGTTAAATCATCTTTGTTAGGTAAAAATACCAATCTGAAATGATCTGGATTTGGCCAGTTAAATGCTCTTCCGTGAACCAGTAAGATCTTTTCTGCTTTGAGTAAATCTAAAATCATTTTTTCATCATTTTTGATATTAAAACGCTCAGTATCTACTTTGGCAAATGCGTACAATGCTCCTTTTGGTTTTGCACACGAAATACCTTCTATCGCATTTAAACCACGCCATGCAATATCACGTTGTTCGTATAAACGCCCACCGGGATTTATTAAATCATCAATCGACTGTACGCCACCTAATGCTTGCTGGATCGCATATTGTGCCGGCACATTGGCACATAAACGCATAGAGGCTAAAATATCTAAACCTTTACGTAAATCATCCATCAATGCAGTACGGCCACTTAATACCATCCAGCCCATACGCAAACCCGCTGCGCGATAGGTTTTTGCTAAGCCATTAAAAGTAATTATCGGCACATCATCACACAGTGCACCAATGGAGCTGTGCGTGATCCCATCGTATAAAATCTTCTCATAGATTTCATCACTCAATAACAATAATTTATGTTCACGTGCAATATCAATTAACTGCTGTAAAAGTGCGTCGTCGTATACTGCACCCGTCGGATTATTAGGGTTGATCAGCACTAATGCTTTAGTTTTTGACGTGATTTTACTGCGAATATCAGCAATATCAGGGAACCAATCTTGCTCTTCATCACATAGGTAATGGACTGGATTACCACCCGCAAGTTTGACTGAAGCGGTCCACAATGGATAATCAGGTGCTGGGATCAACACCTCATCATCATTATTCAGCAAAGCTTGGGTCGTCATTTGAATTAATTCACTGACCCCATTACCAATATAAATATTATCGACGTCTAGGTTATATAAACCACGTTGTTGGTAGTGCTGATAAATAGCCACACGGGCTGAGTAGAGGCCTTTGGAGTCACAATAACCTTGGGCTGAATACAAGTTACGAATAATATCGCGGTGCATATCTTCAGGCATATCAAACCCAAATGCCGCAGGATTACCAATATTCAATTTTAAAACTTTTTGGCCTTCATCTTCCATTTTGCGAGCCTGAACTAACACCGGCCCACGAATGTCATAACAAACGCCTTGTAATTTATGACTCTTTTTAATTTCTGACATTTTTACCTCTACTAGTGGAACAGCTAGATTAACCTAGTAGAGGGGCTAAATACCAGTGGATTTAATACCTCAAAACTGAAATAAATTCACGTCTGGGTATAGCTAACTAACGGCTTTGTAACCAATCAGTTAACTTAGCGGCTGATCCGGCAACTTGGTTGTCAAGCTGCTGAGCTGCCGCAAGCGCCTGAGAAACATCATTATTATTTAAACTTTGTTCAATTTCTCTGGCCACCTGAGATAGACTGCTGGCACCAAACTGCGCGGCATTTGATTTTAAACTATGAGCATGGCGACTTGCGACTTGGATATCACTATGTATTGTAGCCAATACTTCAGAGCCTAATCGTTCAAATTCAGCACAACAAAAAGTCAGCGTATCGCTAAATTGCTCGCCTAATAACGATTCCATACTTTCCAATGCGCTTTCATCAATGACTATTGTATTCATTATTCATCCTTTTGTATTTAGCAACACTAAACCAGTAACTTATACTATTTTTATACTTTATCGTTCTATAGAAAAAAAACCAACTAATTGTCTCATTAAGCGTATAATTAGCGGGTTTTTCAACTTATTGCTACTAAACAAGATTCTTTTATGTCCCGTTCTTTGTGTGTTAATTGTAAATTTAGTCTACAAACGTGTCTTTGTGAAGATTTGTCGGTACTGGAAAATAAACTCAAAGTTATAATTTTGCAGCATCCTAGCGAAGTAAAGATCACTAAAAACACCGCCCGTTTACTCACATTGTGCCTAACGCAATACGACATCATGGTAGGAGAAACGCAGGCTGATTTTGCACAACTAAACACACTACCCGTTGCCACAACTGCATTACTCTACCCTGATGATAATGCCATCTTACTGGATGATGAAAGTACCGCAGCACCACAATTTAAAAGCCGGTTAAGTCATCTAATTGTAATCGATGGCACCTGGAAAAAAGCATTTAAGATCATGCAACTTACCCCAGCCCTTGCGGCTTTTAAAAAGGTCAGCTTTACGACGATCCCACAAAACCGATATCGTATTCGCAAAGCTCCCCGTGCAGATAGCCTCTCCACATTAGAAGCGGTTGCACATAGTTTAGCCTTGATTGAACATATTAACCCTGAGCCTTTATATCAGGCACTGGAAGCGCTCAACAGCAAACAAACCCAGTTTATGCCTGAGCATGTTAAAGCGCGTTATCAAGCCAAATGAGTGCCAGCAATCGCTTAAAGCGCGGGTTTTACCGCCAAGGACCGGATTACCGATTTGATGACCAAGTTGACTTTAGTGATATCCGCGATACATTTGGTTTTCGTACTATGGTGGTGGGTAAATGGGTCACCAAAGAAGAACGCTTTATTAGTGCTAATTTAATTTACGACGCACTAGCCGATTTAGCGCAAATACTGCAAGTGCCGCCAAAGACCATTGGTCTGAGGGGGAAACTCAATTTTGCTTTTGGCCATGGCGGGCAACAACACGTCCAAGCACATTATAATAGCCGTACTCGTACCCTTGCGCTGGCAAAAAATGCAGGCGGTGGCGCGCTGGCGCATGAATGGTTTCATGCGTTTGATCATCACATAACTAAACACATATTTCCCCAGCATTCGCCACAGCATTTTGCCTCTAAACTTTGGCTGGAGCACACGATTGGGCAAAGTCACCCACTAAACTTAGCATTAAATAAGTTTTACCAAGGGGTATTTCTAGAACCAACCGGTCAACACGCTAATCAGTATGTATTAGATTGTATAGAATTTGATAAACGCCATCAGCAGTTTTATATGAGTATGCCTGAAGAGTTAGCTGCACGTAGTTTTGAAGCTTGTATTGCTTGTAATGAGCAGATCGTTAATCACTTTTTAGTCTCTGGGCTCAATAACTCAGCGCTAATTTACCCTAAGCGCGATAGCTTAAAAATTTGTAATAACGCGCTCAATGATTATTTTTCCCAATTAGGTCAACTACTTTTTCAAGATCATTGACAAATACGGTGGTGGTTTCAAGATTTTCTTCAAGCCACTGCATGTAATCGTCAAACGGTAATGGCCGTGAAAAAAAGTATCCCTGACCAACTTCACAGCCATAGCTTTGTAATTTAGCCATACTTTGGCTATCTTCTATCCCTTCAGCCACTACGTATGAACCCAGTGATTTGGCAATATCACAGGTAGCACGACAAATTGTTTGATCATTTTTAGAGTATTCAATATTCATTACAAATTGCTTATCTATTTTTATTTCATCAAAGCCCATTTTGCTCAAATACGCGAGTGACGAATACCCCGTGCCAAAGTCATCAATTGCTATTTTAACGCCAATTAAACGGTAATCATTCAGGGCATTTTTTATATCAACCCCCTCAAAGAGTGTTGCCGATTCCGTTAGTTCTAACATTACATTAGCCGGGTTGAGTTGATGCTCATTCAACAACGTTATAAATAACACGGGTAAATCTTTACGCAGCAAATCTTTAGCCGAAATATTGATAGATACAATATGCTCAGGCAATAATACAATCATTTTCTTTTGATATTGCAGTGCTTGCGTAATAACCCATTCGGTTAAATCTGAAATTATCCCTGATGATTCAGCAATAGGGATAAATAAATCAGGGGGAACATTACCCAATTGTGGATGCTCCCAACGTAATAAAGCTTCCGCGCCGTACACTTTACCGGTGTTTAGATATATCTGTGGTTGAAAAAATAAACTAAGCTGATCGCATTCAATGGCTTCTTTTAGAGCTGATGCAATCGCAATGCGCCGTTGCGATAACGTCACATTCTCTATATTAAACATATGCCAGCGTTCACCATGAAGGGGTTTAACCGCCAGTGCTTGCAGCCCTCGCTGGACTAGTTGTAATGAGGTACTGGCATGTAAGGGATAATTTGCTACACCAATTTCAACTTTATCAATTAAGTGAATGCGTTGATGAGTGAGACCCTCAGCAAAAACGCTATTGATCACACATACAAACTGCTCTACTTGGCTTAATTCTAACTTGCCGACTATTACAACCCCATAGGTGCTGTCATCTAACCTGGCAATACAACGGCTATGCTGAAGATTAGCTTCAACACACAGCACATTCATTGACGCTAATTGCTGGGCTAATTTGCCCATGGTTAATTTTATCTGCTCATTTACATGCTCATAGCCAAAATTTGCCCGAGCATTAATCAGTACAGCAGGCCTAAATAACAGTAAAGAATGCTCTGTTGATAATTTCACCTGACTATCAAGACGCTCTATTAGTAACTGTTTATTAGGTAATTTTGTATCGTCGTCGTGAGTGAGGCTGTAGCTATATTGCATAACACACTTACGCTCGTGAATGAGTAACACCATCACAAAAGTAATTACATTTAGCACCAGTAACATATCATTAAGTTGCTGTATCTGTGCACCTGCCACCAGCGTTGCTTGCCAACATAAAGTTTGTAAAACCACTGCAAACCAGACCAGTACAAACTTAAATTGCATCGCTTTTTTGGTATTACTAAGCCAATAAAAAAATAAATAACTCAGCACCACCAACATAGAACCCAAACACACGGTCACTACAGCAAACTGCACTGATTGCTTCATAAAACAGCTAAATAGTGCTGCAACACAAAATAAGCTTATATAAACTGTTAACTTATCTTGTCGAGCGTTTAAATGATTTTGCGACTGTAAATAATGAATAAAGTAAAAGTTGACCACCCCTAAGGCTATAACTTGAAATGAAAACTGTAACTTTGTGTACCATAAAGACGCAAATTCAATATTAAAGTAATTCAACACCCCTTTTGCTATTAAAAACTCACTTAATACACACACTAGGTAAGCAAGTAAATAAAGCGATTTTGCTTGATGAGATAAACCGTATACAGTGCCAACAACGGCAAGACACAGCAGTAATAGCCCCGTAATTAAAAAGAAATTTCGCAGTTTCTTGTTTATCAAATTGGCAAATTCATTACCAGTTGCAAGGCCAATGCTCAGCCTGTCATCTTCACTATGGCGAGCGTAAATTACAGCCCAACGAGCCTCATCTTTAGGTAACAGTGCGTGTGGCAGTACTTTATCAACATAACGGTATGCATCATTTTTTACTTCAACTAACGGGTTGAAACTCTCATCAAGAATATAAAAATTAAGCTGCGCTAAATGGGAATTGTCTGCATAAATCACCTCAACTTTTGATTGCGACCGTTTATTTAAATCAACAATAAACCAATAACCTTGCTCTGCCTTGATACGAACATGTGATAAATCTGTTTTTGAATCGGTAGTGACAACTTGTTCTAGTAAGGGTTTGGTAGTTTGAAAGGGCGTATTTGCTGGCACTAACCAGCCACTGGCAGACACTTCATCAGCCATCACAGACGCTGTAGCAGTAATGCTTAACAGTATTAAAAAAATCTTTATACAATATGCTCGCGCTAATATGCTTGCCTGATCCACTGTCACTCCATGCGCATTGAATAAATAGTAAATTATAAAAAGATAATTAAAGTATGGAGGTATTAAATGAAATAGCCAGTAAATAACCTGAACCGTGGATAATATATCAATAAAATGCTTAAGCAGTTTTTATGGTAGTAAAATCGAGTGAGTGTATTTCCAAGCAATAAAAAAGGCCTATCAAGTGATAAGCCTTTATTTTAAAAATGTATTTTAATTAGTTACTATCATCACTAATACGACTTGCAACTGCGCTGGTTTGATCTTTATATTTGGCATCTTTGCGTGTATTGTACGGGTTTTCAGCAGGACCTGACATGGTCTCAAAGCTCATAGCGCCGATTTTCATCATAGGTCGTAATGCCAACGGCAATTTACCGGAGTTATAAAACTCTAACACGATATTACCAGACCAACCGGGATCAATCCGATGGGCCGTCACATGCACCATTAAACCTAGACGTGCCAAAGATGAACGGCCGTCAAGCCAGCCAACGATATCTGCCGGCAACGTGACTTTTTCATAGGTCATCGCAAGGGCTAATTCACCTGGGTGTAAAAAGAATGCATCGCCCTCTTTTAACACGATTTCATCGCTCATTATTGATTCCATTGCTTTATTAAGCTGATCTTTTGGACCACTTAAATCAACATAAGCTGCTGTATGATCTTGAAATACACGAAACTTATTACCTAAACGTAAATCTGCCGTTACCCCAGAAATCATTTCATCGGTCGGACTTGGCTCAATAATAATACGCTGTTGGGCAATATATTCTTTAATATGGGTATCTGATAATCTCATTAGTTAATCATCCGTAATCACAATTGCGACTGAATTATGATGGGGTTGTTGATAGTAAAGCATACTGGCAATCAGCCGCGCAGCGTCAGCATAAGTTTCACTCACCGCAGCCTGATTATCCATGGCGATTAATTTGCCTTGCTCTGAGTATTCGCGAATATCAATCGCCAAAGGAATTTGCGACAACACTGGCACACCATGACGCTGAGCTAATTTTATTGCGCCATCCTTACCAAATACATGGTTTGGTTCGCCGCAGTGTGAGCACAAAAAATGACTCATATTTTCAATCAAGCCCAATACTGGCACATTCACTTTATTAAACATGGCAATGCCTTTTTGCGCATCAGCAAGTGCTAAATCTTGCGGAGTCGTCACAATCACCGTGCCACTGGCAGGTACTTTCTGACTCATAGTAAGTTGAATATCCCCAGTTCCTGGTGGCATATCTACAATCAGGTAATCAAGCTCACCCCATGCAGTTTCATTTAACAGTTGCGTTAATGCGCCCGACGCCATCGGTCCGCGCCAAACAGTGGCATCATCACTAGGCACTAAAAAGCCAATTGATTGTGCTTTGATGCCATTAGCGTCAAATGGTAGCAATTGCTTGTCATTTTTAGCCGTGGGTGTTGCTCCTTCAAGGCCTAGCAACATTGGAATAGACGGGCCATAAATATCCGCATCTAAAATCCCCACTTTCGCGCCTTCAGCTTTGAGTGCGCCCGCTAAATTTACCGCGGTGGTTGATTTACCCACACCACCTTTACCTGATGCAATCAACACAATATGTTTTATCGCTTTGAACTTACATGCTTCAGTCAGCTCAATGCTTGCGTTAATTGTCACTGCTTGATTAAGTTGTTGGCTTACAAACGCTGCTACCTTTGGCATTTCAGATAACGCAGCAAATGGCAGCGTTAAATGAAGCAATATTGATTTATCAGTTTTTGATTCAATGCTTTTAATGAATTTTTCATCAATGCCGACAGCAAAAGCGGCACTGCGATACCCTGCTAAGGCAGTAAGAATCGGTTGTTTTTGCACCGATTTAGAGGAGAATAGTTTCGACAATCCAAACATAACAATAAAATAGTGTTTCTTTGATGAAAATTGCCTCGGAATTATGTAACATTCAGGGCATTAACACCAGTCAATTAATGAAAATCGGCCAACCACGAAGGTGTTTCCTTTAGGTTTGCTGATAATATTATGATTTTCATCCGTTCCTTAACAGGAACCGTCAATTCGGAATGATTATGGCACAGCGAAAGATCCTCATTACCAGTGCATTACCTTATGCCAACGGCCCAACACATTTAGGCCATTTATTGGAATATATTCAGACTGATATCTGGTCACGTTTTCAAAAACTACAAGGCCACGAAGCTTATTATGTTTGCGCCGACGATGCCCATGGCACGCCAATTATGCTCAATGCACAAAAGCAAGGGATCACGCCGGAAGAAATGGTAAAAAATGTCAGCATTGAACGTCAACGTGACTTTGCAGACTTCAATATTAAATTTGATAACTACCACAGCACCCACAGCCAAGAAAACAAAGAATTCAGCGAGCTTATTTATAATCGCTTAAACGATGCCGGTCATATCAAAAAGCATACTATTTCACAGTTATTTGACCCTGAAAAAGGCATTTTCTTACCCGATCGCTTTGTAACTGGTACGTGCCCAACTTGTAAGTCTGAAGACCAAAATGGCGACAGCTGTGACGCATGTGGCGCAACATATAGCCCAACAGAGCTTATCAACCCGCGCTCTGTGATGTCAGGTGCTGAGCCAGTACTTAAAGACTCTGAGCATTACTTTTTTGACCTGCCAGCATTTGAAGGCATGTTAAAAGAGTGGCTTCACTCCGGCACTATTCAGCAAGAAATGGCTAACAAACTAGACGAATGGTTTGCCGATGGCCTGCAACAGTGGGATATCAGCCGCGATGCGCCCTACTTTGGCTTTGAAATCCCTGGTGCGCCTGGTAAATATTTTTATGTCTGGCTTGATGCGCCAATTGGTTACATGGCCAGCTTTAAAAACTTATGCGACAAACAAGGCATCGACTTTGATGCATTTTGGCAAGAAGGCTCTGACGCTGAGCTTTACCACTTTATCGGTAAAGATATTATCTACTTTCACAGCTTATTTTGGCCAGCAATGCTTGAAGGCGCAAAATTCAGAAAGCCAACCAATGTATTCGCGCATGGTTTTGTAACGGTTAATGGCGCTAAAATGTCTAAATCGAAAGGCACGTTTATTAAAGCGCGTACATATTTAGACAACCTCGACCCTGAGTTTTTACGTTATTACTACGCTGCTAAACTTAACAGCGGCATCACCGATCTTGACTTAAACTTAGAAGACTTTGCACTACGTGTAAATTCAGACTTAGTTGGTAAAGTGGTTAACATTGCCAGCCGTTGCGCCGGTTTTATTACTAAAAAGTTTGACGGTAAATTAAGTGACACTGTCATGGAGCCGCAATTATTAGCTGAATTCCAAGCAGCTACCGATACCGTTGCTCAGCACTATGAAAACCGTGATTATAGCCGTGCTATTCGTGAAATAATGGCGCTTGCTGATAAAGCAAACCAATTTATTGATACCTCAGCACCATGGGTATTAATCAAAGACGAAACGAAACAAGAACAAGCTCACCAAGTATGTTCGCTTGGGCTTAACTTATTCCGCGTGCTAATGACTTACTTAAAACCAGTATTACCGGGTATGGCGGCAAACGTAGAAGACTTCTTAAATGATGATCTATCTTGGCAAGGCGCGCAAACTGCGCTTGTTAGCCACCCGATCAATAAATTTAAACCGTTAATGCAACGTGTAGAAATGGATAAAGTAAATAAAATGGTCGAAGAATCAAAAGAAAGCTTACTCGCTGCAAAAGACAAAATCGATCCAAACAGCCCTTTGGCAAAAGAGCCTATTGCAGCTGAAATCGAATTTGACGATTTTGCCAAAGTAGATTTACGTGTAGCTAAAATAGCCAAAGCAGAGCACGTTGAAGGCGCTGATAAGCTACTTAAACTAACGCTCGACTTAGGCGGCGAAACACGCCAAGTATTTGCTGGTATTAAATCAGCTTATGCGCCAGAAGATATTGAAGGCAAACTAACGGTTATGGTTGCCAACCTGAAGCCACGTAAGATGCGCTTTGGCATGTCAGAAGGCATGGTACTAGCAGCAGGCCCTGGCGGTAAAGAAATCTATATTTTAAACCCAGACGACGGCTCAGAGCCAGGTATGCGTGTAATGTAATTCGACTTTAACTAGTTAACACTAAAAAGCCGTTGTTTTAAACAACGGCTTTTTTAATTGCCACAACAAATTGTTTTTCCAGCACATAAAATTGTAGGTGCTGAAGTTAGCGACCTGCGGCTACCCGGTTAACTTAAAGTTTGGATGACCATAGCCAAATCATATAATTGGTAAAAGAAAAAATTATAAGTGGCATACCGAAAAACATTAGACCAAAATAAGGCCCTGTTAGTGCTGATATTAAGTAGTAACCTACACCTTTAAAAGGCTCACCTGAAATTAACTCAAATATACTTCTTAAAAAGCTCGATAAATACAGAGCTAGAAAGCCCATGCCCAAACCTAAAAGCTGTACTTGGTACTTTTTGGTTTGTCTGTGAGTTATTGGAGCAAAGTAATAGCCAACTATAAACCCTGAAAGTGCGCAAAAGCTACCGACGAGATCTGTGCCCAGCCAAATGAATAGTGGCCAACTGGCGAAAGATAAGATGACTGCATATTTCAGCCTTTCAGAATCTCTCAATATGGGCACCATGTTTAGTTAAGTTAACACGCGCATAAATTGCGGAAAATGCTTGGCTATAATTAGCGAAGAATGAGCGCCAGCCAAGCGTTTGAAGTCATTTCTGATGCGTTTATTATACCTTCTTTATCGGTAATTCACTTATTTTATAGACTCGAAAAGGTCCCATACAAAAAGTGATTAAGCCATCATTTTTCTTCGGAGCTCGGTAATTCACAGTAATATAAGCCTCATTTATCGTATCAGTCTTAATTGTAAAGGTTGATACTTTATAATCAGCTAGCTCATGATTGCTTTCAAAAGCATGTGGTTCAGAAATAATTGTAGGAACATACAAGGTTACCCTATCAATTTCACCTAGAGAGATTACAGCTCTTACAGCCTCAGCAACACCATAATTAACAGGGTAATAAACCGTTATTTCTGATAAATCAGCGAAATTATCTTGAGTTATAAACGCCGCTACTTTCTTTATTTCGCTTTTTTTATCACAAGAAAAAGTTGATATTGAAGTAAATAAAAATAACAAAACTAAAAGTTTCACTGAGCTTCCTTGAAGGTATAACAATTTTATCTACGACATTTATCTTTTTACAAACAGAAAAATATCCATATATTATAATGCATTTATCTTAGCTATCAAACAGATACCTGTAAACAACTAGTTAACTTCACCTCATTTTTTACAAATGCAGCAATATACAAAAATGCTAGAGATCAGTAATATCTGACAAAATCATAAACACTATTTTTATATACAGTTTATTGTTAGGTGAGAGTCAACAACGCTAAATTTAATCGCTAAGCTATTTTAAGTTTTAGCGCTGTTATTTTTTGCACTACTATCTTTTATCAGTGCTATCCTTTACCAGACTATAACAGCGCTTACTATTACTGTAATTCTTTTAGAAGCCTGTTTTTACGTGGTAAATAATAGTCATCGTAATCCAGTGAAACTATCACCCGCTTTGCCCTTCCGAGCAATTCAGCTCTTGGTACTAAGCCTATTACTCGTGAATCAGCACTGTTATCACGGTTATCCCCCATTGCTAAATACATATCTGTAGGGATGATAAGTGGATCAAAATTTTGCATATAAGAGCGCTGCTTAGCGAGTTTTACGGTATGTTTTATGCCATGCAAATTCTCTATTTCCACTCGGTTTATGGCGGTTTCAGCTACAGTTTCGTAATTAAGCTTTTCACCATTAATAACAAGTTGATTATTAACTAAAGCAACAGTGTCGCCCGGTACACCTATTACTCTTTTTATTAGGCGATTTTGTGCAGCAACAGAATCAAATACAATAATATCACCGGCCTGTGGCTCGGCTAGTTTAACCAGCGAAATTTTAGTAAAAGGCACTCGTAGGTCATACGCCATTTTATCTGTCAATATACGGTCGCCCTCAACAATGGTTGGCTGCATTGAACCTGTGGGTACTTCGTACCAGTCAGCCACTGCACTTCTAAAAACACACATCAGCGAGATAAATACGATTAACGAGCGGTTATTTTTCCATATTTTATAAAGGTATTTCACAGTTTTGTTCCATAAGTTAGTATGTTATTTAATAGACAAAGCAGATATTTATCAGTTCAATCAACTTTGTAACAAGGCGTGTATTACTTTTATTAATTAAGGCTTATAAACTAATACCAGTCGTTTTTCGTAGTGATTTTTTAGTTCTTTTGATGGATACTATTTGGAAACAAATAATAATAACTACGTATATATGGAAATTACACAAGACAGACCAGCGCAAGCTAGCAAAGCTAAGTTTTGCTTAGACTTACTGCCAGGTAAATTAATCGACATTCAGTTCACCAACCCATTAAGTGTCAGATTTAAACTCTCTTTAGTTGGCTATGAAGCTGGTAAGTATTTAATTTTAAAGTACCCTGTCCAAGCAAAAAAAAGCCAATATGCTGATGTGTTAAAAGAAGGCAATGGCGCAATTGTACGCTATATAGTCGAAGGTGAACGTGGGGAGTGCGTCGCTTTTTCGACCACTATATTAGCTATTTCTTTTCGACCAGAAAAATTACTTTACCTTGCTTACCCTAAGAATATTGAGAGTAGGCAACTGCGTGAAGTCAGCCGTTTACAAACCCATATACCAGCAAAGATTAGCATTAATAAATCGCATACTTATGACAGTGAAAATCTATTGCAAGGTTTGATCATCGATATTTCACCGACTGGTTGTCGCTTTACTGTGCATGTTAATTCAGGGTTTTTAGCGCTTAAAAAACGCCCCGTGTTTGTGCATGTTCTATCGCCTATCGACAACAGTGCCGTGGTGATCAGTGCGCATGTGCGCAACAATCAAATGCAGGGAGATCGTTTAAGTGTGGGCATCGAGTTTGCCGCACATGAACAACAAAAAATGCAAAACTTATTGGCCGCTTACACGATAGACATTGCTTAATAATTGCATGCTTAACAAATGAGAGTAACTAAATGTACTCTCATTGATAGCTCGTTATTGGTTTTTCAACTGCTGCTTAGCTTTTTCAAGCTCACCTTCACCAATACCAAGTGAATCAGCGGCTTCTTTGATTAAATGAGGCTGAGTCATTACCAAGCCCATTAGTGCTTGTAACTTCTCTGGTGGAATACCGAGTTGCTGCACAAGTGCCATTGCCATCATTGGGTTTTGAGTAAATGCTTGAAAAAGTTCGTGTACTTTTTCATCGCTAACATTGTGCTCTTTTAATGTTGCTATAATTGGGTTCATGTTTTTGCCTTAAATCGCTTTATAGTTGCCCATAGTTATATGGGCAAATATTGGTTTTTAAACTACTGAACTAATAATACAACTTTTCCGGCATTTTCGTTTCGTTCAAGAATCGCGTGTGCCTCACCAGCGTCTTGCCAAGGCAACGTTTTATAAATATTAAAATCAAACTGTTGATTTGCTATATCGTCATAAAATTTTGCTACAAACTCATCGCGTAGTTGGCGTTTAAACGCTTGACTGCGATTGCGCAGTGTTGAGCCATGAAACGAAATACGCTTTTGTAACAAGAGTGCAAAATCTACTTCTGCGAAGCGACCATCTAAAAATGCCAGCATAATTATTTGGCAATCCATTGCAGCGATTGCTGCATTTTTACTTAAATAGCGCCCAGATACCGGATCAACAATCACGTTCGCCGTTAAACCATGGTTTTGCATGTAAGCAACAAAATCGTCGGTTTTGTAGTTGATTACATGATCGGCACCAAGCGCTTTGGCATGTTCGCACTTTTCATCGCTACCTGCGGTAATAACAACCGTTGCCCCAATACGTTTAGCCATTTGTATAGCTGCCCCACCCACGCCACTTGCGCCTGCATGGATCAGTGCTGTTTGCCCTGCTTGTAACTTACCAAGTTGAAATAACGCACCAAACGCGGTTAAATATACTTCGCTGATCGCTGCACCTTGCGCCATAGTTAAATCACTTGGTAAAGCCATTAATTGTGCGGCATCGACCGCCACATATTCGCTATATGCACCGCCTGCACACAAAGTAAATACCGCTTTATTAAGCCAGCTTTGATCAACCTCGGTGCCAAGCTCAATCACAGTGCCTGCGCATTCAAGCCCTAGAATGGGGCTGTCGCCCTGTGGCGCTGGATACTTACCTTGACGTTGCATACAATCAGCGCGGTTCACGCCGATAGCAGCAACTTTAATTAACACTTCATTAGTTTTTAATTGCGGTTTAGCGGTGTCGCTTAATGTTAAATGCTGATCTTGATGAGAAATAAATTGCATTGCAGCTCCTGAATTGATGAGTTAATCGATTTTACGCCACACTTCGGCTTCAACTAACTTACCATTTTCTGTTAAAGAATGATGCCACAAATCTCCTTCAATTTTGTAATCAAAAGCCATGGTTTTGCCAAGCAACGATTCAATGTTACCGTAAACAAAAGTCTCTACAAATTGTTGGTTTTTTAAGGTGTACTGCCCGCCACCTGCATAATGAAACTGGCCATTTTTTTGGGTGATGTAATTAAAATGAGTGGCGGTTATTAGTTTAACTGAGGTCAACTCTGGTGCTTTGGCAGTCACATAACCTTGTTCAACTGCATATTTCCCTTCCACAAACTCCCAACTACCTAATAGCGGGTTAGCTAAAACCAGCGGTGAGGTGATGAGTAAACTTGCTAATAATAGAGATTTCATGATTTTCCTTGGATTTTGTTTTATGAAACTTTACCTTTTTACACGCCCAAAATTAATCAGACTTATGGGTAATAACCCCCGGCTAAAATCGCCAACTTTGTTTGTATGGATACACATCAGCCAATTGCCCAGCATTGATATCAGCTTGGCACTGCAGCCAAAAATCAGGACTAAATAAGTCTTGATGTTGCTGGCAAAAATGACTAAATGCTTGCTGATCAGCACTAAAAAACACTTTAAACTGACTCGGGAATACATCATTTTCGGCAACATCAAAATAGCTTTCGCTGCTTAGTTCATCAAAACTATTTTCACTGCTCGGTAAGTTTCTAAAGTTACAATCCGTTAATGGGCAAATTTCATCATAATCATAAAATACCACGCGCCCCCAACGGGTCACACCAAAGTTTTTCATCAACATATCACCGGGGAAAATATTAGCCCCAGCTAACTCTTTGATCGCCTTGCCGTAATCAAGCATTACATTATTCAATTGTTTATCGTCACATTGATTGATGTATAAATTAAGTGGTGTCATTTTGCGCTCAACGTATACATGCTTAAGCACTAAGGCTTTATTTGCAATAGCCATACTTGAGCCGATACTCGCTCGCATATGGGTAAGCAATTCATCGCTAAAACGATTTAAATCAAATGCTAAATAGCGAAATTCATGGGTGTCGACTAAACGGCCGACTCTATCCGCTTGTTTTACAAAGTCGTATTTTGCCATCACCTGTGCTTTGGTTGATGTTTTAGGCGCGCTAAATTTATCTTTTATTACCTTATAAACATAATCTGAGCCAGCAGTGGTAAATACTAGCATCACCATGCCTGGCGTGCCGGGGGCAATAATGTACTTATCATCTATGGGACTATTGTTGGTGGTGTCGACCTTATAGCGATAAAACTCTGTTTTGGCATGTTTAATAAAGCCAATGGCATTGAATAATTCAAATCGTTGCTTATGTGGCATTAGCACTGATAAGTAATCTACATAGCGCGCGGGTTGGTCGGTATCAACCATAAAGTAGGTGCGAGCAAAGCCGAATAATAAACTCAGTTGATCTGCGCCCATCATCACCGCATCAAGCTTTAAACCGCTTTGGGTATGTAAAATAGCGACAGCAAAGGGCATGTTATCGCCATTTTTAGCAATGCAACGACCTATTAAGTAGCAGGCTTTATTTCTAAAAAACAGTGAATTAGCGTATTCAATATAGCCATCGTTTAAATTCATCAGCTCATACACTTGACGACATTGCTGCTGCGCACCTAACGCCAAAGTACGCTGCAAAATATCAACATCATGAGCTAAATCTGTAAATCCAACCCGAAAAGCTTGTCGATAAATAAGTTGCTCCACCGCCTGGCTAAAGCCATTTTGCAATGAAATACGACTTACTAAATTATCAAATGGCCGAGATTTAGCGCGGTATTTGGCTTTTAAAACAAATAAATGCACGGTGCGTATTTTTTTATCATCCCAAATCGAGCCAAAAGTTGAATTAAAAAATGTATGCGCAATCGGTTGGTTTTCATGATCTTGCACCATTTGGCCATAAATATGCTTTGCCTGCTGCCACAGTCGCGGATCGTTGAGCTCTTTAAATGCAATGACTCGCACCGCTTCACTAACATTTTTAACTTTCCTTTCATATACTTGTAAACGCTCACGCATTGCCGATTGTACATTTTGCCATTGCCGTTGCTCAAAACGACTTTGTGCACCTAAGGTAATATTTAAAAACTCAGCAAACATCGCTTCAAAGCCTGCGAATACGGCACGCGCTAATTTGGTCGCAATGACTTGCTCAATTGCGTTGTTAGTTTGAGTCGATAACGTATTTGCTGTTTTTAGCTCTAGCATATTTCTATCACTTATGATGACTATGTCTATTTAGTGGTTTACACACCTTAGCAAGCACGCTTTAATTTAGATAATTAATACAGCGAATGAATAAGATTGATCAAATGAATATAAGAAATGTCGATCTCAACTTGCTTGTGTACTTAAATGTACTGATAGATGAGCGAAATGTCTCGAAAGCGGCAAATAAATTAGCATTAACCCAACCTGCAATGAGTAATGCACTAAAACGTTTACGTGATTTATTTGACGATCCGCTCCTAGTTCGTGCCGCAGGCTCTATGACTCCTACTGCAAAAGCGCTGAGTTTAAAACCTGAAATAGAAGCGCTGTTAAAAATGGCTGAGGCAATAACCCAACCCAGTGATATGTTTGATCCAACCACTGGCGAACTCACCTTTAGAATTATGGCGAATGATTATTTAGAATCAACGCTAGTCGCGCCTTTTATTACCCAGCAACTCAATAAACATCCAGGACTTAATTTTGATGTGCTTAGCCCCAGCGATGTTAGCCTGCAAGATATGGAAAAGGGCAGCATTGACTTAGCCATCAATCGCTTCAACGGCCTACCACGGTCTTTTCATCAGGCCAGTGTCTGGCGCGATAACTATTGCTGTTTAATGCATCCAGCTAACCCATACTTAAAACAGCCTGATCTAGAGCAATACTTAGCGTCAGAGCATATTTGGGTAAATCGTGCAGGCTGGGGGGCTGAAGCTGCCGTCACGAATAAATCAGGTAGCCAAAAGCTGGGATGGGTAGACGAAGCTCTTTGGCAGCTTGAACAAACCCGTCATATTCGGGTGTTTACTCGTCATTACATGGTGGCAAGTTTGCTATGCCAATCGCCACAACTGATCGCCACTCTACCAAGACGACAAGCAATGCTGCTAACTAAACATACCGAGTTAGTGATTAGTCCTGTGCCGTTTCAAATTGTCCCAATTGAAGTAAAAATGCTGTGGAGCCCATTACTGCATCATGCCAGCCCACACCAATGGTTACGCCGCGAACTGCAAGCGTTTGCTAATACGATTGCTGATCGCTAGAAAGCTCTAATTAAAATGGAGCTCTCTAGTTATTATTGATTAAATCAATATCAGTTATTGAAAACAACAATTTCATAAATAGTGTGCTTAGGGCTACAGTGAAGTCATACCAAATGAGTTAACCACTAACACTGAGAGACAACATTATGATGCAAACTACAGCAAGCTTCACCCAACAAGACGGATTATTTATCGACGGCCATTTACATGCGTTCATCGAACAACAACTTTGTAAGCAAACCACCCTTGAGTGTAATGATGTTTACCAAGCATTGGCGACTCTGGTTGATGAATTTGGCTGTCAATGTCGTAAAAACAAACATTTTGACAATGACAGTTTAGATGTACAAACGTTATTGCATGCGTATCAAGTTGAGCATAATCACCCGCATTGTCATGTTGATGCACAAACAACAACTGCGGTATTAGATGAATATTGCTGTCAGGTGCCAGCTATTATTGTTGTTGCTTTAATGGATACATTAAGCGGTACACCAAGCGATGAACACAATGCAAAAGCAATTTATCAACGTGCTGCAACACTGACTAATCGCCCTTGCATGTATCGTGCAAAGCTCTACAACGCCAATGCAGCGTAGCTCATGAAACTTTTAAACGCTCGATTATCCTTTGTGTAAAATCACTGCAACTGAGGATGGTCGAGTTTTGCTGCTCTGCCTGTAAATCAAAGGTCACTTCACCGGCTATAAATGTCTGTTGCAAAGCCAGCTCTATACTGTTGGCCGCTTCGTGCCAATTCATAAACCGTAGCATCATCACCGCACTTAAAATACTACTGGTAGGATTTGCACTATTTTGTCCAGCAATACGCTCAAACGTGCCATGAGTTGGTTCAAAAAAAGCCACTTCATTATTTAAATTTGCTGTGGGCATAATACCAATACCACCCACTTGTGCAGTCAACATATCTGCTAGATAATCGCCATTTTGGTTGGTTGTTACCACTACATCAAATTGCTCAGGATTCATTAACGCTTGCTGGAGCATGTTATCTGCAATCACTTCTTTAATAACTAACGGTGCCAAGCCCTCACGTGGTATTTCTAGCCAACGGCCATTACTGTGTGGTATTGCTGAGAACTCAGTTTGCGCCACGGCAAACCCCCAACGCTTAAACGCACCATCAGTAAATTTAAGTACATTGCCTTTATGCACAACCGTTACCGAGTCACTATTTTGTTCAAGCGCATACGCTATTGCATAGCGCACTAGCCGCTCTGACCCTTCTTTAGAAATATTTTTAATGCCAATACCACATTGTTGATCAAAGCGCAGACGGGTTACGCCCATTTCTTGGCATAAAAAATCCAGCATTTTTTCGGCTTCGACACTGCCAGCTTGCCATTCAATTCCAGAGTACACATCTTCAGAGCTATCGCGGATCACAACAATATTGGTATTTTCAGGTTTTTTTAACGGTGACGGTAATGCGCAATAGCCTTTAATCGGCCGCATATTTACAAATAAATCCATTTCATGACGAAGAGCAACATTGAGTGAACGAAAACCTCCGCCAATCGGCGTGGTTAAAGGCCCTTTAATCGCTATTTTAAATTGCCGAACCGCATGAATCGTCTCTTGCGGAAACCAATCCCCATCATATAGCTGCGCAGCTTTTTCACCGTTAAAGACTTCCATCCAGTGAATTTTTCGCACTCCTTGATAACATAACTGCACAGCATGGTTCACAATGTCACGCATACAAGGGGAGATATCCTGCCCTACTCCATCACCATCAATATAAGCAATGATCGGCTGCGCCGGAATATGCCACACGCCTTTATTATCAATGCTAATTTGTTCACCCTGAGGTGGGATTTCAATGTGTTGATAACCCATAACCTGCCATATTTTTATTATAAAATATCATATAAACATTAAACCATGGTTGGCAGTGAGTGTCGTGGTTTTAGCATCTATACTTATCATTCAACAATAAAATAGTGAACGGATTTTATGCTTTACTCGGTCTTTTGTGAGCAATTAAAAACCATTAAGTACCAGATATGAAACTGTTTAATCGAATTTTATTCGTTACTTGTTTAGCGAGTACATCTGTTTTCGCAGCCCAGCTTGATCCTCAAGGATTAACCGAGCTGTCAAAAAGCAAGCAGCAGATAATACTGCAATGGCTGAATTTTAGTCTTGAGCAAACTCAGGCAACTTTAGGCCCACTGCCATACTCTAATTTACCCATTTATTTACACCCTCGGTATATTGCATTTGAACCCGTGCCTTGGGGAAGTGTGCGCCGTGGTGATCCAGGTGGCATAGAGTTACATTTTGATCGCTTTGCCAGTTTTACACAATTACGCGATGACTGGACCCTCTACCATGAAATGGCACACCTTTACTTACCGTTACTACCCTATTCGGGCTTCTGGTTAAGTGAAGGATTTGCAACCTATATGCAAAATATAATAATGCGTGATAGTAAAGTGATCACTAGGAAGCAATTTATACAACGACTATCTGCAGGGCTTGAACGCGGACGTCAGCAAACTCGAACAAAGCAACAGCCATTAAGTGAACTTGCCGACGATATGTGGCAACAAGGTGCACAACAAAGAGTTTATTGGAGTGGTAGCGCATTTTTTATTGAAGCAGAGCTGGCTTTACAGCAACAAGGACAAAGCTTGACACAATTAATAAAACGCTATCGCGAGTGTTGTTATAGCTCAAAAACAACAGCAAAAAAACTGATCACAACATTTGATCAGCTTTCACGCAGCGCCATTTTTTCAACCTTATATGCCCGTTATACACAGCGTACTGATTTTCCGGACA
The DNA here is from genome assembly GCF_014164295.1 of Pseudoalteromonas sp. SG43-7. Taxonomy (NCBI): domain Bacteria; kingdom Pseudomonadati; phylum Pseudomonadota; class Gammaproteobacteria; order Alteromonadales; family Pseudoalteromonadaceae; genus Pseudoalteromonas; species Pseudoalteromonas sp. SG43-7. The sequence goes on along the minus strand of NZ_JACJEY010000031.1, from coordinate 11,865 downwards.
TTACCCGTGAGCAGCTTATTTTACTGAGGTGAGTGACATAAAATATCATCAATTTCATCAAACACTTGATAAACTAAATGGCTATCTAACATCACGCTATCGGCTTTAAGGGCTTTGTCTAACTTGATTGCATGTTGGTACAATGTTTCGCACTCAAACATTCCAGCAGTTCCTTTTAGCATATGAACACTTTGTGCAAACCCTGTCATATCGCCATCTGTATATTGCTTGGTTATTGTTTCTCGCTGCTTTTTAAGCCCTTCTATGTACACCTGTTTAAGCACCTCAAATTCATGCTCTGGCAATTTTACATCTTCAAGCATTTCGATATCTAAATAACTAGCAATTTTATGACTAAATTCACTGCGGTCAATTGGTTTGCCTATATGATCAATAAACCCTTGTTTTAGATAGCGATCAACTTCATGCTTCATAGTATTTGCTGTAAGGGCAACAATGGGTGTCGTTAATCCTGTTGCCTGCATAATATGAATCGCTTGTTCACCATCCATTACTGGCATTTGAATATCTAATAAAATCAAATCAAATTGATGATCTAGGGTCGCTTGCACTGCATCTTTGCCATTTTCTACCGCAGTAACCGTTAACCCCATTCGCTCTAAAATACGTTTGATCAGTTCACGGTTTTCAGGATGATCTTCCGCTACCAGCACTTCACCCACGAGATTTCGCTGATCTTGACTTGGCAGCTCTTTTTCTTTGCTTATAGAGATCTCATCAAAACTATTGATCCAACGCACTCGTTCAGGCATATATAGCGCGATATTGAGGCTAAACTCACTGCCACTGCCAACATGGGAATGAGCGGTGATATTACCATCTAACTTTTCGGCTAAACTTTTTGAAATATTTAAACCGAGTCCTGTACCGCCATATTTACGTGAGATCGATGAGTCAGCCTGATAAAACGGCGTGAACAAGTCTTGTTGCTCAGCCTCAGTCATCCCAATGCCGGTGTCTTTAACTTTAATGATAAGCTGCTCTTTAGTGCAACTCACCACTAATTGAATATGCCCTACCGTGGTAAATTTTAATGCATTAGCTGTTAAGTTTAACAATATTTGTCGTAATCGGGTTGGATCAGAAATAATCCAATCAGGCAGTGGGAATTGGTAATCAACTTTAAATTTAAGACCTTTATCACGAATTTGTTTGCCTAATAGCGATTCTATATGCGCAATGGTTGCAAATAAGTCAGTCTCGACTAAATCAATTTCAAGGCGATTGGCCTCAATTTTTGACATATCAAGTATGTCGTTTATGAGTCCTAAAACATGGCGGCTGTTTTGTAAAATAACCCGAATACCATGATTTCGTTCGTGAGGCTTAATATCGCCTAAAATAATACCATCTGCGTAGCCTATAATAGAGGTCATTGGCGTACGTATTTCATGACTCATATTTGCTAAAAAACGGCTCTTAGCTTCACTGGCATCAGTGAGTTCTGACGCCAATTGTTGTAACTCCTGCGTACGCAATTGCACTTTTTGCTCGAGGTTTTTAGTAAGCTCAACATTCTCATCATGTAAAATACTAAATTTATTTGCCACTGCAAACGCGAGTAACATCGCATCTAAGGCGGTGCCAATCAAACCTAATAGGTACAAATCGATTGCAATCGGCGTCAGTACACCTAAATTAGTTAAATTTCCCACCATATTAGGAATTGCCATCGCTAGGTAAGCAAAGACAAAGTATCGCGCGGGTTTAAAACCACTCATCCAACTGCGAACCCCTATGTACATGCCTAAGCATAAGGTGCACCCCGTTACTATTGTTGCCCAAATAAACCCAAAACCTGGCCACATAGCAGCGAAAGGCAAACCTGCGGTTGCCACCACAGCTAATATAATTGATGCTTTGGCTAATTGTGGAAAACTGTCTTTTAGCTTAAGCAAATTATTGAAAAATAATATGTTAGTTAATGGTATTAAAACAAACCCTAGCCAATGAAAATGGGCATTATAAAAACCAAATAGTTGATCTGGAATATGGAAAAACTGGCTCCAGGCAAATACCCAGCATGCTGTAAATAAGGCGTAATAAAGGTGGGTTACATCCCGTGCGCCAAAATATATTAATAAGTTATACAAACCCAGCGCAATGCCTACTCCAAAGCACAACATCATCACCATATTTTCGATGGTGACCTGGGTAAAGAAGTCTGCATAGGGTTTTAATACCAGTTTAGGAGGAGTGTAAAAGTAGTCACTTTCATACTTGGTGATCAAAAAGTAACGCTTGCCTGGTGTAAGGGCTATTTTATTGCCGTAATGAAAAGCAAATTCGTTTTTTTCAATCCCCCCTGTTACGTAACGCGCGGCCTCAGATGTGGGATCGGCCATATCATATACACGTGTTTCAATACGCGATACTAAGGTGTTGTAAGGGAACAACACTAATTCAGCTAGCTGAGTCTGATTTTCAAGTTCGACAACTAACCAATAACTTCCGCCATAATATGTGGTACTTGTTTGTGGTTTTTTATTGTCAAGCCACGTCGCAATCTGAGTACTGTTATCAGGAAACCCTTCATAACTTGCCGCTAATAAGGTACCAACTTGAAACAAATTTATATCTTGTTGTTGCTCTGTATAAACAAACACATCCGCTGACTGTGTTGCTCGCACTTCGCAGACATATATTGTTAGCAAGCCTAAAAAGACTACATAGCAAAAACCTTGTATTGCTTTTAACAGCATACAATACGCCTCAGTTTAATGACAAAAAGATTAGAACTGATAACTAATATCCAAACCATAGCGACGACCTTCCCCTTTAAAATCTTCCAACATGCCAAGGAAAGAGCTCAAATCAAACTTCAAATTACTGTACTCACTGGCAAATAAATTTTTCCCCCACAGTACAAAACCTAGGTTATCTAATTGATAACGAATATTACCATTGACTAAACTGTAACCATCTTGCATAGCATACGGATTTTGGTTTTGATCAAAATAATAGTCTGATTGATAATCCACTAGTAATTGTGTTGTTAAGGGATTACCAGCAAGCTCTAAACGATATTCTACGCCTGCACTCACATTCCACTTTGATGTAAATGGCAGCCGATTATGAGTCAAACTGTTACCCAAAGGATCAACAAATTCTTCAAATTCCGCATGGGGAATGTAACCCATCGCAAAACGCATTGAAAGTGCTTTAGTCGCTTGATAATCGAGTTCAGCTTCAAGGCCATAGATCACTGAATCACCAACGTTTTCTAATAATTGCACGGGTGGCTTTTGTGGTGAGTCTGATGGTTGGTTCATAAACACTTGCTGATCATTATAATCATAATAAAAAGCAGCCCAATTAAACCGCACACCTTGCTCAGGCCACCATGATTTAGTACCAATTTCATGCGCATTGAGACGCTCTTTGCCATAGTCAGCTAATTCGGCTTGCTCAGGGGAAGATAAAAACCCGCCATTATAACCCCCACTTTTAATCCCATTTGCAAAACGGTAATAGCCATGGGTTGTATCGTTAATAAGGTAGTTCACAGCAAACTGACCAGAAAAACCATTATCGGATTGCTCGCCTTGCACATGATAAAATGGCACTAAAATCCCTGCTAAATCACTCGGATCAACTACCATATTTAATTGTGCCACTGAGTCATAATCAAGTGACTCATAGGAATAACGTAGTCCAACACTTAGCAACCAATCTGAATTAAGTTGATAGTCTAACTGGCTGAAAGCGGCAATATTTTGCGTGTCAATTTGGTTATCATAGAAGAAGGTTGCGGTTAAGTCGGTGGCTAATATACCGCGATAATCTCTTAAAATATCGTTAATATTATCTTGTTTGATTGATTCATCTGCGTAATATAAACCACTGGTTAAAGTATGTTTGTTCCATTGCGTTTGCAAGCGTAACTCTTGGCTAAATAAGTGAGTATCTAAACCTAGATTTCCTTCGCATAATCGCGCTGGTGAGCCATCACAATTAAATGCATGATCGCGCTCTAATTGGTTATAACTACTAATCGAAATAATTTCGTTAAACTCATTTAATTGCCAATTAATATGTGCACTAAACCCTTTACCATCCGTTTTATGCGGAGAATCGTTATTCACTTTAACCGTGTAAAAGTCGTCACTGGCATCATTGAAGCCAAAGTTATCATAGCAATTTGTCGAACCAGCTTCGCTAGGACTACATAACTGACCTGTTAATGGATCCGCCACTACACCGATATTACCGACAGGCTGCACAATACCCTGCCAATCTTCGAGGTGCGCTTGTAACAATACCTGTACAGTATCAAAATCACTTAATAGTGATAACCGTGCATTGGTTTGTTGCATTCCAGCGGTAGGTGATTGTGCAAAAGTATTGCTGGTTGAATAGTCATAGTCTTGATGATTTAAAGCAACACGAAACGCGCTATTATCACTTAATTGATTGTTATACATAGCATCAAAACTAAACGCGTTATTATTTGCTATACCCACTGTTAAATACCCCGACTCGTTAAATTCAGGACGTTTAGTGCGAATTAAAATTGCTCCGCCAGTTGAATTGCGGCCAAATAAAGTCCCCTGCGGACCACGCAAAATATCCACTTGCTCAATATCAAAGAAGTTAACGATCTGATTACTTGCAGATCCTACGGCAATGTCGTCTACATAAATAGCCACAGGCGAGGTGTTCGCCGTATTGTAGTCAACTAAACCAACCCCTCGGATATTTACCGCCGGTGGCGTGCCTTCAGCCGCATTTTGGCTGATTTTTAAATTAGGCGCGAATACCGATAACTCTGTTGAATCTTTATAATGTTGGTTTTTAAGGCTGTCACCTTTAACCTGACTAATGGCAATACTAACATCTTCTATTGCCTGCGCGCGTTTTTGGGCGAACACCTCAATGACTTCGAGGCTTTGGCTAGAGCCACTCGAATCATCATTTTTTGCCTGTGCAGCCACAGCAAAAACGAGGCTCGACGAGCACAGCAGCAATATATGATTTGAAAAAGGATAACGTTGGCTTTTCATTAGATGGTGAACCTTAATACCGACAATGTAAAGATATTGTAATTATTTACGATTATAGACTAATTTATTGATTAAAGTCGCCAAGTTATCCATTAATTAGCTAGTTTTACTGCGCTTCAAAGGCATTTTCACCACTGATCTGCTGCGGATACCCACACAGTGCTCGTGCTGTTTGCATTCCAGCCATAACCGCCGCTTCAACACAGCCTGCATTAACACCTGTTTTGATCCAATCGCCGGTAATAAATAAATTACTAAATTGCGTGCCATCAGTTGCTAAACGATATTGACTGGAACCTGAAACCGACAGCACATAACGCTCACTTGGATCAACATTCACTCGCCAGTACTGTTGATCTAAGCGCGCTGATTCTGGCACGTCATGCTGTGTATATAAAATAGACCAATCAAAGTCATTATCGTTATAAGCTAACGGCCATAATGGCTGCATATTAGTTGTTAATAGTTGTGTTAAGTTAGTTTTTACTTGTGCTTTTGCCCGTGCAGGGAAACCATGATCACTCTGTGGTGGGTACTCTTGACAAGGAAATGCACTACAAAAATAGGCAATATTCTGCGGACTATTGCTTGCAGGCCACTGCTCTTTATCAATTAAGTTTTGCATTGCAGCCCAAGTATCAAACGGTTCGCTAAAACCACTCAAAATAGGCCCTTCTTCACTTGGCGGCATATACTGCCAACCTAACTGTTGATCTGTTTTATTTAACCAAATCTGACTGGCTTGTGTTGCTACCGAAAGAACATTTTTAGCCTGAGCAGCAAAGTTGTCGTCTATTGCTAATAATTGTGGGCAAACATGCTCTAATGAAGCAACTGAGACCCCAAGGATCAGCCGGTCAAAATCATCTTTAAACTGCAGTGTTTTAGTTGGTAGTTGTGCGCCAAAATGTGCTTGGTAACAGCTGGGCCAATCACTCCAAAATGATTCTAAATTAATATTATTCTGCTTTAGTAACAGGGCCTGCTCGTGGTTTATCTGCTGATAAAGAGGCTCACTTGGCCAGCAAGCTAAGTTTTTCACATCAATTAATGGCTGATACTCTGATGAGTTATTTAAACTCACTTGCTGTTGTAATAACACAGAAGCAACACAGTTTTGGCCACTTTCATCAATCCCAGGTGTAAGTTGCTGTAGTTGATGGAAGAATTCAAAGTTGACGCCTCTTTGTTTTAATAATTCATACAATGGCGCAAAAATAACATCGCCCATTCCCGCCTGCATTTTCCACATTACCCCACCGCGATAACACAATGCGATTCTAAGCATGGCAAGTGCAGCAACTCCAGCTTCTACATTTGGTTTTTTAAAATCACCTTGTGGGTAGGCAAACACTAAATCATAAAAACCACGCACGGGCGAAGAATCGACACTGTATTGTTTATTCGCACCATTTTTTAATAACCATTGACGAAAATCATACTTGTTAATGACCCCAAAACCATCGCGATAAACTTTATCTTTAATCAATCCAACCAGCATCGCTATCGCTAAATCGGCACAAATATAAATACGCCTCAACTCTGCATTGTCATCCAGTAACTCGGTTAACTCTTGGTTAATCCAGCGTTTTAGTTTTCTGACAATATACCAAATCACTAAACTATCTTTCTTCTCAGAAATTTGTGGCTGCAGTGTGTTGTTACTTTGCACAAAGCTATTTAATTTATCGACAAGTAAGCTAGGTGTTGAAGTGATTTCTTGATTGAGATTTTGTATATCGTTGGTAAACGTTTGCCATGCCTCACTGCCATCAGAAACCAAGGTCTGAATTTGTTGATGAAAATGGCGTAGTAGGTATCTATCTCGTGGTTTTTTTGTCGTTAATTGTGTGCTCTTAGCTTGGACTCTGGCGGCCAGTTCAAATTGTGGTATCCATTTTTTTAGCCATGCAAGGGTCATTTTTACAAAGTCCCACACGGTAATATCTAAACTCCCATTCGCTGGATTGCCAGGTAAAACAGGAAACTCTATAGGCCACGTTTGCCACTGTTCATCAATGTGCTCCTCAAGGGCAATAAAACTATGCGGTTTAAGTGCTTGTTGCCAGGTACTCAGTGCACTCGTTGGCGGACGCTGTAGCTTGTCGTATACAGTTTCAATGGTTTTAAAACTATTAACATAGGCACCAAACCAGACATGTAAACCATGCTCTTCTATGCGCTGCCCCATAACAGCATTACGGCCACTGGCTCCTTTTCCTCCTAAACGCCAACCTTGTTGGTACACTGTAATATGTCTTTTTTGCTGCCAATTAGGTTGTTCAGTTAGGTATAAAGCAGCCGTCATTGCGGCAACCCCCCCCCCTATAATAACTATTTTTTCTTGCTCCATAATGGATCCTTACTTAGGGAGTATTTGTGTAGCTTGAAGTTGGTCAAAATCCATCTTGATATAAAACGGCAAATACACAGCTTGCGCTCCTAGCTGTAAACCGAACATTTGCGCTAAAGGAAAACTATCTAGTTGCTGTAAATGTAGCTGATAAGCACCACTGAGTAGCTTAAATTGATGGATTTTCTTTATTTCTGAAGGAGAGTGCATAACCGCTTGAAAAACAGCCTTATCGCCTTGCCCGTCAGGTAATTGCTTAAATAGTATTTGATCCATCTGTGGATTCACAAAACCCTGTAACAGCTGCTTTAATAGCGAAAAATCAATACCAATATGATCCCCATCAAACAAATTGGCGACATGCTCGCCAAAGTCCTCTAATACAGATAATAAGCCATCGCTTTGCGTCTTGACGTTTTTGGTGACTGAAAATAAATGCTGTGATTGTAATTTTGACGTTGGCGAAAAATGCTTAAAACAATCCAATGAAACTGAAAAGTCGGTTATATCACTTACCGAACTGGGCATCTGGTAATCACATAAATATTTATTGTAACCCCATGTTTCTCTGCCGTTTATTAATGCATAAACATTATTTACGCAAATAAACGCCGGATACCAATAAAGATGAGTAATATCTTCATCATTGCCTTGCTTTTCTACCTTTGCAACTGGTAACCAAATAATAATATCAGTCTCTTGCATCCAACCGTGCTCACTAAAAGGCGGCGTTAATGAGGCAATTTTTTCTATGTCGGTAAAGGTTAATAATGCATATTCGCCTATGCCTTTAAAATATAACTCATCCGTTGCAACAATATTAAGCGTTGTATCGATATACTGTTGAACTTTATCCTGATCTATTTTTGCAAAAAAACCATACATATTTGCATTAGTCATTCGACATGGTGGCTTTGCAACAGGGTTTGATAAAAAGTGACTATAAGGAGGTAGTTGTACGGTCATGATTTATAATTATTTTATTGGATAAAAAATAAGTATAGCCAAGATTTTTTACAAGATAGTAATTTCAGTTAATTATTTTCAGTGAGCAAGTATTGGCTATATTGTTGATAACCAAAGCTATCGAAGCCTTTTGACAAGGGATTCATAAACCCATGACCGTAGTCTGCACGCTGGCATTGCACTTTGATTTGCTGCTCTAAACAAGCGAGCACAGGATGAATATCAAAGTGCACTTCTTGCTTCGCAAAAATAAACTCGCAGGCCACGCTGGCAGACAAATCTAAATAATGACGAACTTGATTTGGATAAAATGCCACTAATCTTTTTATCTGTGAATTTTTCACAGTTGCTTGGCTTCGCCACGCAGCGGCTCCACCAGCACTAAAACCGATTACCGTAGTTGGTTTAGTTACTCTACTAAGAATGGTATTAAGCTTGTTGAAATAGTTATCGTGACCACACTCAGTGATAAATAAATCATACTGTAATTGCTCATCAATCACTGGCTGCAATTGCCCATCGTACGGATCGACAATTATGCTTTTAGCGTTAAATTGCCGTGCAAAGTGACTCAAATGAGCGGTTTTACCAAAAATATCACTAACGATAATGTATTCCATAGCCAAATCTTATTATTTACAGTTAAATTACCGCACAACAGTTAAAATACCGCTAAACGCCTTTTTCAGATTAGCTAATTAAAATACAGCAGTTAAAATACAATGGCTAGAATAAAGTTAAAATAATGCTTGCGTAAATAAAATTACTGGGGTAGATTGTCCTCTTGGTCCTAAAAAAGCCTCGCGGTTAACCTCTTTACCCTGATCCAGTAATCCCCGCAAAACGTATATTATAGAGCTAAGTTATTGTACGGCGAGAACCCCAATTCAGACTACGGCATATTTTTAAATAGTCGCATAAATGTCATAAAGATCGTCAACACTGTAATGAAGCTAAACACAACACGGTCTATCTAATTGTGCTTTGAAAGCTAATAAAGAAATTAGCGCACATTAAAGATAACAAGAAAAAAGTGAGTTTTATTATGTCTTATAGTTACAACGGATCTATGATCCAAATCGCACATCCAGTGCAATCAATTTCAGTAAATAAACAACGTGTTATTTTTTCTGATACACAAGGTTTAAAAAATACCTTATTTACAAAAGCAAGTGACGCACGTCAATTTGTTAAATGGTTAAAAGCCAATTAATCGATACTGATTTGCTTCCTCGCAATTTAAATGACGCCAGCTAATGCTGGCGTTTTGCTTTTTTTAAGCTAACTATTTAACAGCTGCTACACTTAGTATATTAATAATTTATCTGTGGTTGAATTAATGCATTATGCCTTTCGTTATGCTTTTTTATCATTGTTAATTAGCACTCCTTTGCATGCTAAAACAATTGATTGGATAGTCACTGACTTTGCCCCTTATTATATTTTTAACGATCAATACGCAGGAACAGGCCGCGATGAAGGTGTTATCGCCTTATTAGAACAACAGCTTCCTAGCTATACATTCAACCGTACTATTTTTCCATCAAGTCGCACAATACAGGAGCTGTCTAACCCAAATCATACTTACTGCATGCTCTCGCTATACCAAAGCCCGCACCGCAAACAACACATCAGCTTTAGTGAACAGACTTCGACGGTTGGCTTATCGCCTTCTATTGCTATTCACCAAGAGCTTGTGCAACATCTCAAGCTTGAAACAAGTACACCTGCATCATTGAAAACCCTACTCAATCAATACCAACTTGCACTGGGGATTTCTATGAGCCGATCATACGGTAATGCTATTGATGCAGTAATTAATAATAGTGCCGACGCATCGATAATTATTCGACCTGGTCGCGATACCCTTGCCAGTTTGACTTACATGTTAAAGAAAAAGCGCATTGATATTTTATTGGGCTACCCAAGCGAGCATTACTATTTAGCAAAATCGATGGGGTTTGAAGATCAGTTAATGCAATTGCCTCTGACTGAAGCTCCCGATCTGAGTTATGGCTATATTGGCTGTACTAATACCGAGCAAGGTATCGCGCAAGTTGAAGTGCTTAATGCAGCACTGAAAGAAATAAAACAACAACCAGCCTACCACGAAGTGTTATTACGTTGGTTACCAGATAATTTAAAACCGTTACTAGAGCAACGTTACAAGCAAACAAAAACGCCCCAACTGAGTGAGGCGTTTATCAATATTAGCATATTTATTTAACCTGAATTCAGGTTAGGTTTTACTTACGCACACCTTCAATATACAAACCAATATCAACATGTGTAGATGCAGGACCTAGGTTGTAATCAATACCAAAATCAGCAAGCTTTAAACTGGTTTCACCTTCAAAGCCAACTCGGTAACCACCCCATGGATCTTTACCTTCACCAATTTTATCGATTTCAAAGGTAATCGTTTTTGTTACACCATGAAGGGTAAACTCACCTGTTACATCAGCTTCATCACCCTCTTCATCAAACTTAATTGACGTACTTTTGAAGGTCGCTGTTGGAAACTTATCAACATTTAAAAACTCTTTACCACGTAAATGCTTATCACGTTCAGCATGGTTCGAATCGATACTTTTAGTATCAATATTAACCATGATCTGTGATGCGTCTGGGTTAGCTGCATCGTAGCTAAAGCCGCCGTCAAAAGTATTAAAACGACCGTGTAACCAGCTATAACCTAAATGCTTAATTTTAAAGTTTACAAATGCATGGGCACCTTGAGTGTCAATAACATAATCTGCAGCGTGTGCAGTATTAGCACCAAACAATGTTGCTGCTACTGCAGCTGAAAGTAATATTTTTTTCATTTATTAATCATCCTTTTGTGGTTTTATCATTCTAACTAAGGTTTTATCTTTATCGATAAAGTGATGTTTTAACGCCCCAAGAGCATGTAAAACCACTAATCCTATGAGGCTACACGCCACATAGTAGTGAACTTTACCTGCAATATCTGCTTGATTAGCTACTGAAAAATCAATTGCGGGAATACTAAATAAGGTAAACACCTCAATTGCACGACCATCCGCAGTAGAAATCAAATACCCTGAAATCACAATGACGCTAAGCAGTAGATATAAAAATATATGTACTGTATGCGCTACATTATTTAACGCTTTACTGCTGCCCGCTACTGGCTCAGGCTGCGTGCCCAATGCACGCCAAGCAAATCTAAAAATTAATAAAGCAACTAAGGTGATCCCTACGCTTTTATGTAAATCCAAAGAACCTTTATACCAACTATCGTAATAAGTAAGTTCAACCATGTACAAGCCAAGACCAAATAAGCCAATCACCATTACCGCCATTAACCAATGTAATAAAATGGCAACCACACCGTACGAAGATTTTGTATTTTTAAGCATGTGTTATTAATTCCATTATCGAATGACATCAGAATAGCGCGTACCTAGATAGAAGAAAATAGCTAATAACAAACAAGTTATGTGCGTATATGCACAAGTAAGATTAAATTTAGCAAGTTAGCAAGTTAGCAAGTTAGCA